>CALDHR010000074.1 GCA_937898585.1 uncultured Oligoflexia bacterium | reverse complement strand
GATTGCGGGGAAATCAAGTGTTGAAATTGTTGTTAATGGCATTCCAACAAGTGCTTCGCGTGAGTTTTTTGAAAAAAATAAAAAACAAATTGAGCATTATTTAGAGGAAGGTATTCCTTTTTTATCTCTTTCTAAGGGGATTGATCCTGATACATTGGAACTTCCCGATGATTTCTTTTTTCATCATTTTCCTGATTACCGCGATCTGTTTACTTTTTTGTCAGGTCCTTCTTTTGCCAGGGAAATTATTCAAGAACAAATTACTTTGGTTTCTTTGGCGGGGCGTTCGCGCAGCACCATGATGAGTGTTTCAAAAATGTTAAAAACCAGCTATTTTAAAGTTTTTTTAACCTATGATATTAAAGGACTTTTGCTGGGAGGCGCTCTCAAAAATGTTTTGGCCATTGCGACGGGAATTGTGGAAGGACTTGGCCATAATTATAATACGCGCGCGGCCCTTATTACGAAAGGAATTGAAGAGATGCTTCGCTTTGGCGTTGTTTTCAATGCTCGTCCGGAGACATTTTATGGTCTTTCGGGGATGGGTGATTTAATTCTCACCACGACGGGTCATCTGAGCCGCAATCGTCAGTTTGGGTTGGATCTTGTTAGTGATAAAGGAAAAACTCCTCAGGAAATTCTCCTTCATCAACGCAAAGTAGTTGAAGGTTATAAGACGGCAAAGGCCGTTTTTTTGCTGGCCGAAAAGTATCATTTGCGTTGCCGTATATTTAAAGGTGTCTACAGTGTTTTGTATGAAGGTATCTCTGCTAAAGATGTTATCGATCATCTTATGAGAACTATCGATAAGACCTATTTGGTCACCTAGAATAAGATTCAGCGGCATATACGGCAAAATTTACTAAAAACCGAACTTGATCTTTGGTGGCCACACTTCCTGGTCTTTTTTGGCGCAGATTGTTGATCATTGCAGTAATATTAGGCTGAAGTTTCTTTGGGTCACGCCCCTGCATTTTCTCTTTTTGTATTTTAAGAAAAATCTCGAAAGCAATAACAAAGGTTCCTGTTCTTCCAAGACCTGCTAGACAGTGAATATAAGTTTGATAGGGTTCTTTTTCTGTGTCTTCTCTATAGAACTCTTCGTGAGAAGGAAGCAGTTCGTTTTTTTGCAAGTAGTACATAAGAATGAGGAGCAATCGAGGTGATTCAAAGGCCTTTTGATCTTTCCAGTTTTTTAGATGAATAAAGAAGATATTTCTTTTGTCTTGAGTTCTAAAATCTTGAAGAGTTAAGTAATTTTTGAGTTCTTGAGGGATATAATTTGGCCTAACATAAGGAACTCCTATTGAGCTGTTGTATTGAGATCCAAATGTTGATGGAGGATCTTCGGAATGGATGAGATTGATGACAGCAACTTTTTTTCCTTTTGGAAGGAGACCTAATAGTTCATCCATGTTAGAGGGGGGCGGTCCCAGTAAAAAAGTATGATGGCGATCAGGCGGGCGAAGCTCTGTTTGCCTAGGGTTTCTAGTAATTTCAGAACAAATTTTATCTAAATGATCTGAATTGAGATGACGAATTTGGGGAAGGAAGGTTTCCAGTCCATCAAGTTTACTGATGGGTTCTCCTAGGGGAACAAGAGGAGGAGCATAGTCATTTGCAAAAAGATTGCTGTTAAGGAGAAGGAAGAGAAGTATCCAAAGAGCGAAGCTTTGCTTCAATTTCATCAATGGTGAGAAGTTCGCTGAGTTTATGAAGTCTCCCCTCTTTGTCTTGAATGAAGTAGGCCGGAACTCCTGAGACACCATTTTGTTGCAAAAATGTTGTAATGGTCTCATCTTTTTTGGTCCAGTCACCTATGGCCAATTCAAGGTTATACTTTTTTACAAGTTGGCGGAAGGCCGTTGTTTGTAAAACCATCTTTTCGTTTATCTTGCATGTAAAACACCATTTAGCGGTAAAATCGATAAAAAGAGTCTTTCTTTTTCTTACAGCTTCTTCCATTTTTTCATGTGACCAGGTTTGAAAAGAGAGTTCTCCTTTTTCTAGGCCACTATGGTCGCGAAAAGTAAATTCACTGAGTTTAATGGGAAGAAGGACTAATAAGAAAAGAGAGAATAAGTAAAAGGGGAGTTGGAGAAATTTTTTATGGGAGATTTTTTTGACAAAATAAATAGTGAAAAAAAGAATGACAAAAATAAGATTTAACAACATCACAAGAAAAGAGTCATTGTCCACAAGAGCGCTATAAACATCCATTAACCAAATCATGGTGAGCAATAAAAGAACGGCCAGAAATTTTTTAAGATGCTCCATCCAATGACCTGGTTTGGGAAGAAAAACAACTGTGCTTGGGAAAAAACCAATGATGAGAAAAGGGGTGGCAAGACCAAAAGCGATGGCCAAAAAACAACTGATAATAGTCATTCCCCCCTGGGTAAAAGCAAAGGCCAAGGCCGTTCCTAAAAAAGGGGCACTGCAAGGGGTAGCAAGAAGAGTGGTGATAACGCCATTAATGAAATCTGTTTTAAAAGATTTGCTGCTATCGACATTAACCCCGGCGAGAACTTGTCCTCCTGGTGTTTTTATTTCATAGAGACCAAAGAGATTGAGGGTAATGAGGAGCAGGATAATAAGCATCGCTCCCACAAAGTGAGGAGATTGCAAATGAAATCCCCAGCCTACTTCGTGCCCAAAGTATTGGAGAAGCACAACAACAAGGGCCATAGAAAAAAGGGTCGCAAATATTCCAGAACTATAAGTCAAGTTATGTAAAAGAATTTTCTTTTTGCTGAGTTTTTTTGATTCAATAAGGGAGAATAATTTTAGAGAAATAACAGGAAGAACACAGGGCATGAAATTTAAGATAATTCCTCCTAGATAAGAAAGGAGAAGAAAAAAGAGAAGTTCGCCAAAGAGTGATTTTTTAGATTTAATCTGTATCTTTTTAACTGCGTCATGAGAAGATTTTGAAAAAAGTTTTTTAGTTTGTTGAAAATTTTCTTGCAGTTGAAATTCGTCGGCCTTTATTTCCACATCGTGATATTGCCCTTTGCTTAGAAGGAGGGCCTTAAAATGAAAAGATTGTTTTGCCAGCGCGTGAAACTCTTGAATATTTCGCGGAAAAGAAACAGGGTTTGCCAAATACTCTCCATCCCAATCAGCACTTTGCATGGCCAATTTGGAGGTGTCTTCTAGTTGGATAATTTTTTAATCTTTGAAGGTGAAAAGGTCAGAGGGATAAAAAAACGCAATGTTTTGTTTTTGATTTGCTAATGAGGTTGCTTTGTAGAAAACATAAATTTTCTTTTCTTTTTCATCAAAGGCAATTTTAAAAGAAGTTTCTTTCTGTGAGCTACTTTCCATAGGAAGAAGACGAAAGAATTCTTGCTTTTTATTTTCTGATAAATGGAAAGATTCATAGCTTGGTTGAAGAGATATGACCTGAAGAGCATTTTCTTTCATTTTAAATTGGGCCGTGTATTGTCCAGGGACACAAATATGGCGGCAAATTAAAAAATTAGTTTTGAGAGTTAGCCCTTTTGATTTGAGTAAAGAAAGTTGTCTTGGAGTGAGGCGATAAAAAAGTCCGTAAGTGCCATTGTATCCATATCCAAGAAGATCGCCGCCTTGTTTGAAAATTTGAGGAGCTGGCCAAGGATATTCGTAGAGAGCAATATTTTCTTTTTTGTTATTGATAAATTGATGGTGAAAAGGGGTTCCCGCATCTCCTGGATTTTTCCAATAAGTATGCCATTCATTTTTATTTTGATAAAAAATTCCGAGTACGGCCCCTTCATTTTTTTCTTTGGGCCATAGAGAGAAGGAGAGTTTTATAAGATTTTCAGGACGCTCTTGTCCTAGAATTAGGACAAAGGGAGTAAGTAGTGCTAGCATTAAAAAGGTAATTTTATTTTTCATTCAGCGATTATAAACCATGAGGCAGTGATGAATAACCTTTTTTTGTCCTTTTTTTTGATGGTGAGTACAACACTTTTTGCTCTTGGGAAAGGAACTTTAATAGCTCCTTCTTCTTCGGGAGAAGAACCTTTGTGGCGTTTTCAATTTTATGAAAAAATAAAAGGGCGAGGGGAAGATTTAGAGGCCATTGTTCGTTTAAACAAAAAGGGAAATAAAGGGGCACTTTCTTTTTTCAAAGAAAGAAAGCGCTCTCTTAAAAAATATAGAGAAGTTTTGCTGGGACGAAAGGATTTAGTTTTTTTTCAAGAAGCGTCGCGTTCTTTAAAAGGTATTTCTTTTGAAGAAGTTAATCGTTCGTTTATCTGCAAAATGATGCCGCCGCGCCATCTTATGCGAGAACACCTCTACTTAAGAGAAGCAGAGGAGTGGAAGCTGATTAATTCGCCCAATGGTTGTTTTGTAATGCACTATATCAGGCCAGCAAATAAAAACCATCAGTTATTAGTAGAAAAAGTGCAGCAAAAAATCCGAGGGTTTTTGAAATAGTTGAAGTAAAATAAGAAAGTCGTTGTTTATTTAAGTTTGCAGGAGGTTTGGTTATGCCTTATGGAAGAGGCGTTTTGTCGGTTATAACATTACTTTTAACCTCTTGCTCCCTTTATACACCTAAGATGAACCAAAATAGGTTTTATGAGAATGAAGGTGAAGAAAAAGAGATCCCTGAGGTTATCTCTCATCAAAGAGTTCCCGCTTCAACTCCCATAAGTTTTAACTTTGAAAAAAATGATCTTTCAGACTTACTTGATGATCTTTATAAAAATCACGGAAGAACCAAAGCATGGCTAGATTATTTTCTCACACGTGGTGAGGCCTTTTTTACCAAGGCCTATACCAATGGTCGCCATTTTAGACCTTTAATAGATAGTATTTTGACTAAAACAGGAGTTCCTTCAGAGCTTTTTTTTCTTGGGCTCATTGAAAGTGGCTATTCCCTGCGGGCCTATAGTCGAGCTCACGCTGTGGGTCCCTGGCAGTTTATGAAAGGGACAGCAAAACCCTATCGACTAACAGTGAGTTCTCGCATTGACGAACGTCGCTCTCTTCATAAATCAACTCAAGCAGCAGCTCTTTATCTTAAAGACCTCTATAATATTTTTGGTGATTGGGCCCTTGCCGTGATGGCCTATAATTCAGGAGAATATCGTATTTTGCGCGCCATAAGAAAAGGCAATACGAGAAACTTTACAGAGCTATTTAAAAAACATCTTCTGCCCCAAGAGACCATCGATTATTTGCCTAAGATGGCAGCTGCACGCGAAGTCTATCAGAATATGGAAAAATATTTTCCCGAAGTTGTAGAGCAAGTAGAAAAGGCCAGTGAAGATGATTTTTCCACTATTCATGAATGGGAAAGAGTTGAAATAAAAAAATCTTTTTCAGTCCCTCGATTGGCCAAAGAACTAGGAGTAACAAAAAGCTACTTAAAGAAAATATCTCCTGAGCTTCGCCGTGAGGCCATTTATTTAGGGCGAAAAGAGACGCTTGAGCTCTATTGGCCAAAGAAACTGAGTGATTCTTTTCAGGAAAAAGTCGCCTCTTTGAGTAGTTGGAAATTAAAGGCCTCTTCTCCACGTCGCTCAATTGCCAGTCGCTCTCATCATCGAGTGAGGAGAGGAGAAAATCTCAATATTATTGCTCGCAAATATAAAATGACTTTGGCCCAACTTAAGAGACTCAATAATTTAAGAAAAAATAGAATTTATCCCGGACAAAAACTTAAAGTTGCAGGAAGTGCTTCTCTCGTAAAAAAACATGTGGTGAAAAAAGGAGAGGCCCTTTCTACGATTGCAGAGAAATACGGGGTTTCTTTGAGAGATTTAATGAAGAGCAATGGGTTGAAAAATTCTCGTATTCGAATCAATCAGGTGCTTGAGATTCCTCTGAAGAATGCTATTACGTCCAGCTAAAAAAAATCCCCGACTCTTTATTAAGATAAAAAGTCAGGGATTTTTTAGAAAGAAACTATAAAGCGTGGCCTAAACCATTTCTTTAAAAGCTTTACCTGGTTTAAACTTTGGCACAACTTTCGCTTTGATTTTAATTTTTTCACCTGTTGAAGGGTTAAATCCGTTTCTTGCTGATCTTTTAACTTTTGTAAAAGTTCCAAAACCAATAAGAGAAACTTCTTCTCCCTTTTTTACTGCTTTTTTGACAACATCTAAAACAGTAGAAAGGAATTCCTCAGCATCTTTTTTAGTGATGTGCTCGAGACTTTTAGTCTTTAAGACGCTCTCGAGGAGTTCTTTTTTGTTCATGCATTTTCTCCTTTAAGTAAGTTTGCAACATTATACAGCGACATGAATTGTTATATAAGATAAACTTTTTAAAAACTTAATCAATATTTTTTTTCAAAATCAAAGCAAAACATCTTCCCACGTTGATTCTAGCTCTGTGGCCTGAAATCTTCCTCGTTCATCTCTTTCTACAAGAGAAGCTACTGTGGCCGAATCATGAGTATAGAAGAGATATCCCTTTGTTTGAAGTAATTTTTTTAAAATTCTTTCTTTTTCATCAATCACAAGCTCTGGAAAGCGGTCATAACCCATTGTTAGAGGGAGATGAACCCAAGGAGTTCCTGGGATTAAGTCTGCCATAAAAGTGATACTCTTTTCTTTTCCCGTAACAGTCGTGAGAAGCATTCCTGGAGTATGTCCATGGACAATTTCAAAAGAAAAAGAATCTCCTAAAAGATGATGCGTTTTATTTTCAATAAAGTAAAGTTTATTGGTGTCTTCTAGGAGCTGAGGTAGCTCACTAATATAACTTGCTCGGTCGCGAAAGTGTGGGGTCTTTGCTCGAAGAAAGGCCTCTTTACTGACAAAAAAATTTGCATTTTTAAAAAGAAGCGATGGTGCTGTATCTTCTATGTAGGGGGTTAAGATTCCTCCTGCATGATCAAAATGAAGATGTGAGAGAATAATATGGGTAATATCTTCAGGATTTAAATTCCTGCTTTTAAGAGAGTCGATGAGAATGTGTTCTTTTTCTTGAACGCCAAATCGTTCTTTGAGCTTCGGAGAGAAAAATGTCCCGATACCTGCCTCAAGGAGAATTTTCTTATCGCCATCTTCAATGAGAAGAGAGCGACAAGAAAGAGGGATTTGATTTTTTTCATTGGGGGTGATGATTTTTTTCCACATTTCCTTGGGGGCATTACCAAACATGGCCCCACCGTCGAGAAGTTGTGTATTTCCTTCTAAGCTAGTTGTTTTCATTGAATGTCCTTTATTTAATAATGTTTTATTCTTCAAACTAAAAATTGACATGTGTTGATTTTACTTAAAAAGCAGTTTAATTGATGCTCTATGGTGAATCTTAACTTAAATAAAAAATCCTTGTCCTGGTTTTTAGTTTTTTTTTTGTTGTTAGAAGTGCTTCCTCATAGAGTGAGAGCAAATGAGAAGGCCTCTTTTGTTGAAGAGAGTTTGAGCTATGCAAGACAGCAAGTTCCTGATGTTGTCTTGGGCCTTTATCCTTTGGCAATGGTGCTGGCGGCAGTTGTATTGAGCGTGGCAGGCGACAAAGAAAGCACTGCTGAAAATGTTTCTCATGCGGCCACTTTTTTAATTCAATACGTTCTTTTTCCTGCCATTATTTTATTTTCTTTTAAAGAGATGCCTGATTACTTTTTACCTAACTTTTCCAAACAATATCTTTTGCCCTATAAAAAAACGATGCATAAAATGTCGGCCTATTCTTTTACGATGTTAGCTCTTCTCCATGGGGCCTTGCAGTTTTATTTCAAGCTTCCCGATGTTGTTACAAAGAAAACAGTAACAGGAGGAATAATGATTGCAGGAGGATTAACACCTCTTATGACTAGTTTTCCTCTTCAAAAATTATCGGCCCTTAATTATGACTATGGTCTTTATTTGCACTATGCGGCCTTTCTTGTCTGTTCGCTTGCCTACCTTATTCATAGCAAACATCTCCTTGTTGAAGGCCTTCTGTTTCCTTCTATTGCTTTTGCGGATAGATTTTCAGGGCGTCTCTTGAAAAAGAGGAGAGTTGAAATTCTTCAAATAAGTCCTTTAGGTGAGCAAGCTGTTGAAGTTGTTGTCTCCATGCCTGAATGGTGGAAGGACGCACCTAAGGTTGGCGATTATGCTGAGCTACAGTTGCCGAGAACAAAGACAGAGCGTCCTTTTACCTATGCAGGTTCTGATATGAGAGAGAGAACACTTCGTTTCATGGTGGCAAAACAAGGTGGAGCGACAAGAGATCTTCATCAGTTGGTGCAAGATACAGTTAATGGATTGGAATTTGTTCAGGAGAAAACTTTTTTAAAACACTATTCGATGGGGCATGGCCTTAATAAAGCGTTAGATAAAAAACTTATTACCTTTTCTTCAGGGACAGGAATGGCGCCTTTTCATCATCTTCTTTCAGGTGAGGTGAAGGAAGTGGCCAATAAGGGGCTTGTGATGATTCACTCTGATAGAGAGATTGCTATTGCTAAAAAAACGATTGAGCTTCTTCTAGAAAAAGTTGATGAAAGTTTTTCTGCTTTTTTTCATTTTTTTTATACAGGAAAAGACAAAGATAAGTTGCAAGAAATACTTTCTTTTTTAAATACTAAAAAAGGACTTTTGAAAAATAGTTGCGGGCAACTAGAAGCGATGGTTCACGAAGGTCGTTTTGAAGCAGAGAAAATGGAATTACTCCTAAAAAAGGGAGAAAAGGCCGTTATGAGTTTTTGTGGAAATTCAGCTCTTGGGAAACAGGCCAAAAAGCTATGCCGCATGTATGGCGATATATCATCAGTCCCTCTCAATATTAGCTTTCACTAAATAAATTAAAGTTTTTACTCCAATGGCCGAAAGGGGATCATGATTGAAAAACTCAAGAGGATTAACCTTTTCACTAAAACATTAGCGCAGGTTAAAAAGAAAGATAAATTCTTTTCTCTTTTGACCAATTGCTTAGCTGATCTCACTGATTCTCAAGTGGCAGTTTTTTATCAAAGAGAAGAGGATATTAGAGGCAACGAGAGATTAGTTTTTAAGAGTTATCAAGATCGAAAGCAGGGGATTCATTCATTGAGGATGGAAGATGGTGAAGACTTTGCTGAAATTTCCATGAATAGTGACGGAGGTCGAATTAATGTAAAAAATCCTCTTGTCTACGCTCTTCATTATAATAAAATAGCTTATTGTTCGACAGAAGAATCTAGTGAAGTAGAAGGAAGATTTAATATTCGCCCGAATGATCACGACTGGTCTTTTTTTTATTTCTTCAAAGATCGATATGGGACACCTTTTGATAATATTTTAATTGTTCCTCTTGTTAACTATAAAAATGAAAAAGTGGGATGCCTGGTTTTATCAGCAGATAAATACTCTCATACAGAAGAAGATCATCAACTGATTATTTTTTTCTCTCAATTGGCCGTAAGTATTTTAACGAATCATATTCTCAATTTAGACTTGAAAAAACTCTTTGAATCTTTTGTGAGCGTGTTGGCCAAGGCCATTGATGATAAATCGCCTTATACGGGGGCCCATTGTCGCCGAGTTCCTGCTATTACAATGCTTATTGCTGATACCCTGAATGCTGTTAAAACAGGGCATTTTAAAGACTACGCTCTTTCTCCTGAAAAACGCTATGAATTGGAATTGGCGGCATTACTACACGATTGTGGGAAGGTGACAACTCCTGTTCATATTATGGATAAGTCTACAAAGTTAGAGACAATTTTTGATAGAATTCATCTTTTAGATGAACGCGTAGAGATTATTAAGCGCGATTTTGAAATTGAAAGCTTGCGAGGCCAGATTCATCTTTTAGAAGATAAAAAAATGAATAAAAAAGATCGCTTGGAGCGCATTGATTCATTAGGGAAAAAACTGATGTATCAGTTAGAGCACCTTGAAAAAGATTTTCAGTTTTTGAAGAAAATTAATTTTGGTCAAGAAAAAGTAGCAGAGACTGATATTCATCATGTGCGCGAAATTAGTCGTCGGTATGGCTGGGTTGATCGCTATGAAGTTACGCGTGATTTTTTAACAGATAATGAATTAAAAAATCTTGAAATCAAAAAAGGAACTCTTCTTCCCGAAGAGCGCGATCTTATTAATCACCATATTGATGTGACTATTGAAATGCTAGAATCAATTCATTTTCCTGCGCACCTCAAAAGAATTCCTGAACTTGCCGGAGGTCATCATGAAAAGATGGATGGCTCAGGTTATCCCAAACAACTTACGCGCTTTGAGATGTCACTAGAGGCAAGGATTATGGGGCTTGCGGATATTTTTGAAGCACTCACAGCGGTGGATCGTCCTTACAAAAAAGGAAAAACCCTCAGTGAGACGATGCATATTATGGGACTCATGATGCAAGGAAAGTTTATTGATGAAGATCTATTCCATGCTTTTGTGGATGAAAAAATATATTTAGCTTATGCCAAAGAATATTTAAATGACTATCAGATAGATGAAGTTGTTCATAGCAAAATTCCTGGTTATATTCCTCCCGAAGAGCGAATCCTTCAGGAGCGTCGCAAGAAGAAGCGATTTAATTTCTGGCAAGTAAAAAAAGCGGCCTAGTATTTTTTGTTGCTTCTTGATGAGATTTTTTGCAGAGTTAATAACTATGATTATTTTTTACATCTCTCTTTCTTTAGTTATTTCATTTATTTGCTCTATGTTAGAGTCTATTATTTTAAGTGTCTCTCCTTCCTATCTTGCGGCCTTAAATTCTTCAAATCCCAAGCTGTATAATGAAGTAAAAGATCTTAAAGACAATATAGAAAGACCTCTGGCCTCCATTTTAACCTTCAATACTGTCGCTCATACAATAGGAGCAGCAGGTGCCGGCGCAGAGGCCCAACGATTATTTGGGAATGAAGCATTAACGATTTTTTCAATTTTTTTAACATTAATTATTTTAATATTTAGTGAAATTATTCCTAAATCGTTAGGTGCTAGTTTTTGGCGATCACTTCTTCCTTTGGCCGTTTATATTTTAAGGCCAATGACCATGATAACTCTTCCTATTGTTGCTCTCTCTGATAAGTTGAGTAAACTTTTTGGTAAAGAGCAGAGTATCATTTCTAGAGAAGAAATATCAGCAACAGCAGGTATTGGCCTTAGTGATGGTACTTTAAAAGCAGATGAGTATAAAAATATAAAATCTCTCATTACTTTTACAGAAATTGATCTTAAAGAAGTCTATACTCCTATTGAAAAAGTTTTTGGCCTTTCTGTGGATACAAAAATAAATGATGCCTATGAACTCCTCGAAAAAAATTCATTTTCACGGATCCTTGTATGGGGGGTAAATCCGGACGATATCAAAGGCTATGTGTTGAGGTCAAAAATTTTGGAAGGTTATATCCATAAGGAAAAAAACTTAAATTCAGTCCTGCGACCTATTCTCATAAGCAGCAAGGCAATGTCTCTTCGACAATTATTCAACACGCTTCTTAAGCGCCGAGAGCATATCTCTGCAATAATCAATGAGGATGGTAACTTCATCGGAATTGTCACACTTGAAGACTTAATAGAGCATATGCTGGGTCTTGAAATTTATGACGAAAGAGAAAAGTAAATTTGTTTTTATTTAATTTAAGAAAGTAAAGAAAGCGTCATTGTTCTTGATGAAAAATTAGTGTTTCTGTGGCTTTTAGGGACTACCTTTATACATCCTTTGAATGATTTGTTCTTAGATGAAATATATTAGTTAAAGTTTTAAAAAAAATATCCGAAAATAGTTAGCATGAAGCCTATATACCTCCTAGTTATTTACCTTTTCCATATTCCATTACTAGGAGGGGAAAAAATTATTAATGGAAAATATCAATATGAATTTTTTCGTTGTGGAATCAAATTTGGTAATGGAGTTAAAGTACAGCAATTGAATCTCTGTGTGAATTCAGAGAAAGATGTTTCCTTGGATTCAATAGAGGGAAAAACTTTTTTAAAAGTTGGAGGAGTGAAAATTCCAATTAGAGGAAAGAACAAGAAAAAGCTTGCTGAGAAAATTGTTGGCCAATTAAAAAGTATGATCCCATGTTGTTCTAGTTTAGAACAATTTCCAAACGATTGTTTTTTTCCAGTTCATAGCGATGCTACTGTGAATTTTTTTCAAGAAAATAGAGATAATATTTTAGATGCAAAGTTTGGGCGATGTTCTAAGAAAATGGACAAACTTGGAGCGCAAGTTGGATCCTTAGTAACAGTAGGTAGTGATGGAAAAATTGAAAATGTCTGTCTTCCGAATAAAGGTTGCGATCATATTTTAAAAACCGTTCCCATCTCACAAATAAGAATGCAAGAAGAATTAAAAAAATTTGAAGAAGAATCGAAACTCGGAAAAATTGGATCTGAGCTTAATGTGTCACCAAATCTTTCTTATGCAGGTGCTTGCTATGAAAGAGATCCCAAAAGCAGGAAAAAAAATTTTTATGGTAAAATAATTATGGAAAAACTTGATATGACTTTTGAAGATTATATTTTAAAAAATGGACTTCAGCGAGAAAATCTCGTTGAAGTATTTTGTGCCTTATCAAA
>CALDHR010000073.1 GCA_937898585.1 uncultured Oligoflexia bacterium | reverse complement strand
TGAATAAAAAGAGCATCATCGCTTTTTGGATCTCCTTACTATGGTGAAAAATTATTTTTTTCTCTGCAAGAAGAATTACAAAAAGATCTTCGAGTGAATTTTCCTCAAAGCATTGTTTTAGACTCTGGCATTTGTACGTGTTGTGATCTTCGCTTTCATTCTTATCGGCGAGATAAAACAGAGAAGAGAAATTTTAATTACCTACTTTCCATTTGACCTTTCCCCAAAAAACTATGAAATCCAAAATCTGGAAATCAATGCGACAATTCCTTGTAAAAGGAATAAAGAGACTCAATGGAAGCAAATAAAACAAAAGAAAAATCTAATACAATCAAGCAAAATGCAGACCGTGTTCTTGAAAATTTAAATTTAAGATCTTTACTCGAACACTATGGTGAAGTCATCTTCACGGGAAGCTATGCTCTCGACACGATGATATGGAATGACATCGATTTGCAACTTAAAATTGAAGATCCCTTAAAAGAAAAACAAATTCTTTCAGAGATTCTCTCCAAACTTATAAATAGCTTTTCGATAAAAAAAGTTAATTATATCGATTTCTACATAAATGGTAGACCAGAAATGCCCAAAGGAAGATATTTAGGATTGGTTTACTGGGATACCCTTAAGAAAGAAGAGTGGAAAATTGATCTTTGGATCTTGGCCCAAGAAGATTTTGAAAAGAACCGAGAGTTTATGCAAAAAATGACAACTAACTTAGTTGGAGTATTAAAAGAAAGGGCATTAGATTTAAAGGCCGAGTTAACAGATAGGTATGGTCGGCCTCCCCAGATGGCCAGCTATCATATTTATAAATGTCTTGTGGAGCAATCTCCTAAAACAGATAAAGAGGTATACGCCTATCTAAGGGAGCAAGGTGTTGATGTCTAGGTTTGTCTTCAAGTAGAAAAACAGTTTGTAACTTAATCTTTTCCTTAAAAAAATGAAGAATTTTTTCCCTCTCCCATCTTTAAGTTATCCATACTAAATCTAAATTGCTATTATTTTTAGATCTCGCAGGAAGAAGAGGGCATTATGACTGGTTTTATTTTTTTCTTTGCAGCAGTTCTATCCATAGGCACCACTTCTGCACAACATGACTTTCAGCAATTTTACGAATGCAAAGATCGTCCTCGCATTGAAGACGTTACCTATTTAAAAAACTATAATACCCTTTATGCCACCCTTCGCTGCTCTTCTCTCAGTACGGGAGTTGTGGAAAATCAGCTCATTTTCAGCGACTACCAGAAAGGGATTCTTCTTCACACGAGAATTATTTTGGAGAGGATTTTGAGTTTCTATAAAGTCTCTCCGCAAGAAAATAAAATCCTCATGAGAGCGGGCAAAGAGCTTTATATTGAAGATGAAACGGGCGATGCTTTTGAAGAAATTGGCCGTGTGCTTCGCATTAAAAAAAGATAAGACCTCGACAACTTCCCCTTTAAAAAGTTAATCTACTGTGTAAAGAATAAGCTTTGAGTAAATTCATACTCTAAGGGAAAATGCATGAAGTCAAAAACATCAATAAATCCTCTTTTCACTTTTCTTGAAGGCCTCTGCGCTCTTCTGATGGTGGGCGTCTCTGTCTATATGAGCTATCATTACTTTTCCACACACTTTTCCATGGGATTAGAGGGACATGGAAGTTTTTGCTCTATCAATGATTTTTGGAGTTGTGATAAAGCGACAAATTCTCCTCTTGCAACTCTCTTTAATGTTCCTATTTCTGTCTATGGATTAGTACTCTCTTTTCTCTTTTTCATAGGCCCTCTTGCAGGGAAAAAATCCATCAACGATACCAATGCTTTATTGAGCGCCATTAACTCTCTTGGTTGTCTCTTTCTTCTCTTCTACTCACTTTTTGCTCTAGGGGGGCTTTGTCCAATGTGCAGTGTTTATTATCTTCTTTCTTTTCTTTTATTCTTTTTACATTTTAAGCAAAAACGCTCTTTCATGAAAATCCACCCTGTCACGCTCCTCTCTTATGGTGCGATTATGATTCTTGTCTCAATGGGTGTGCGCTATAAAGTTATGGCCGAGCAAGAGAAAATGGATGGCCTAAGTAAAAAAATTGTCGAAAATTACGATCGTCTTCGCCGCATTGGAGATCCAAAAAGCGATGATGCTCTTTTTATTCATCCACCGAAAAAAAGTTTTGCTGAGTCCACCATTCGTCTTTCTGTATTCTCCGACTTTCAGTGCCCTGCCTGCCACATTTTCAGTGAAATGGTACCAGAGATTCTCAAAAAATATAAAGAACATATCGCTATCCAATATTTCTCTTACCCCTTAGATGCCAACTGCAACATTGCCATTAAACAACAGATGCATCCTTATGCTTGTAAGGCCTCCTATGTGGCCATCTGTTCAAAAGATAAATTTGCCAAAGTTCACGATGAGCTCTTTGAAAATCAGATGCAATTTAGCGAAAGCTACTTTAATACTTTTATGAAAGAACATAATATCGATAAAACTTGCGTGGAATCAGATGAAACGAAAAATCATGTTCAGCGCACCATTGCTCTTGGTGATAGTTACGGGCTCGATGCAACGCCGACAATTATTCTTAATGGCGTAAAACTCAATCTTCCTCCTGTGAATTTTCTTTATTTTATTTTTGATGAACTCATTCGTCGGGCCCAAATGAAATGATCGACACTCATTGCCATTTAGATTCTCTTGCTCTTGAAGATCTCTCTTCTTATGTAAAAGGAGAAGTCTCCTCTGCTGGTATTGAAAAACTCATTACTATTGCCGTCTCGCCTGAAAATCTTGAGACAGTCATTCAATTAAGTAATGATCTCCCTCATGTCTATTGCTCCCAAGGCATTCACCCCCATGATGCCCAAAAATTTAATAAAAATGTTCTTAAGCAAATTAAAGATAATGCTCTCCAATATCCCAAAAATGTCTTGGCCATTGGAGAAATTGGCCTTGATTATCACTACAATTTTAGTTCACCAACAGAGCAACGCTTTGCTTTTGAAGAACAACTTAAATTGGCCGAGACTTTAAATTTGCCTATTATTATTCATTCGCGTAACGCTGATGAGGAGATGATTGATTTTCTTCGCCAGTATGGTCCCAAGCTTAAACGCAAGGGAGTACTCCACAGGTCTTCTAGCTCTCTTGAGCTAGCCCGCGTGGCCATTGAAGAAGGATTTTATCTTGGCTTTAATGGGATGATTACTTTCAAAAAGGCCGATGACGTTCGCGAGGCCTTACTCCTCACTCCCCTTGAAAAGATTCTCTTAGAAACAGATGCGCCTTATTTGACACCACATCCTCATCGAGGGAAAAAAAATGGGCCACACTATCTACCGCTTATTTGTCAAAAGGCCGCAGAGATTTTAAATCTCTCCTCCGAGCAGTTAGAAAAACAGACAAATCAAAATGCGCAAAATCTATTTAATTTTTAAATGAGAAAAATGTTTTCCCAGCGACTCTTTAATCTCTCCAAGATTTCGACCATCACCTTTTAGTGTCTCTCTTGCTTCTTTTTCTTCTACTTGAGGTTTTATTTCTTCGCCGTAAAAGGGAAGATCAAAGCGATAAATACTGCGATTGAGGTGGCGAATAGGATGCGTCCAAGCACTAGAATTTGTATCCCCTTTTTTGGCCTGATCAAGAGAGTTCATTTTTGAATCCATAAAATCAATTAAATGAACAAGGTAGGCCTCACTGGTCATGGGAACTTTCGGCGATCCGTATTCTAACTCTCCATGATGAGCAAGAACAATGTGCTTGAGGTGCATTTTAGTATCACGCGGAAATTCTGGAATAGCATTGGCAAACTTATCGATAATTTCAAGGCACATGGGCAAATGACCAATAAGCTTGCCTTCATCGGTATATTCAACGCTAGGAAAACTCGTCAATTCATAAATTTTTGCTAAATCATGCAAAATCGCTCCGGCCACCACAAAGTTTTCGTTAACATTATAATGACGCGATAAAGAGACCGCTAAATTGGTGCACGATAAAATATGTTCCAGCAAACCTGACTGATAAGCGTGATGAATGGTTTTTCCTGCCGGATAATAAAAAAGAGGTCCACGAATTTCAGGAGCAAGCAAAACATCGCTAAGTAGTTTTTTAATATAAACATCGCCAAGATTAGCAACGATCGCTTCTAGCTGCTCCATCATGCGCTGCGGATCAACTTCTGCCTTAGAATAAAAATCATCAATAGAGACGCGCGAAGGATCAACGATAGAAAAGTGAGAAATAATTAGCTGCTTTTTTCCTTGAAACTGATTGATCTTTCCTTCAATTCTCGCCAGCGCTCCTACAAAAAGAATGTTTTGCGCTTTTTGAATATCCTGCCAAAGACGTGCATCAATAGTTCCCGTTGTATCAGTCAAGTTCATGGCCCCATAACTGCGACCATCTTTTCCCTCTAAAACATTAAAGCTCTTCACCAAAAAGATTTCTTCCACGTGGTCTTTGACACAGAGGTCTCTGACCCACTGCTTTTTATTGTAACGATGTTCCATTGAAACGAAGTCCTCCATTTGACTTTTAAGGCTATGCTTTACGATGATGCTATGGCATATATTCTAAGACTTTTGAACATCTTGATACCCAATAAAACCAAAAATTAACAACTTAATATTGTTCGGCTTCAAGCAGACGAGGTTTTCCATGAAAAAAAAACTAAAAATTGGTATTAACGGCATGGGCCGTATCGGTCGCACTCTCCTTCGCCAGTGGGTTGCTAGAAAAGATAGTGACCTCAATCACCTAGAAATTCACGCAGTTAACAATCCTGGACGAAGCATCCAAGAGTACCTGCACCTTTTGCGCTATGACTCCGTTCATGGAACCATGAAAAATGAACTTATTATTCATGAAGATTCTTTTACTCTCGATGGCAGCAAAATTTATTTTCACCAGTCACCTTCTCCTTCAGAAATTCCCTGGGAAAAGCAAGAAATCGATATTGTTATCGATGCAACAGTAAAATTTAAAAATAAAGAAAGTTTATCTCAGCACCTCCGACAGAGCGTCAAAAAAGTTATCATGTGTGCTCCTGGAGAAGATTTAAATAAAGAAACTTTTGTCATGGGGATTAATCAAGAAAAATATGATCCCAAAAATCATCACGTCATTAGCAATGCTAGCTGTACTACAAACTGCCTGGCCCCTATCGCCAAAGTTCTTCAAGAGAAATTTGGCATTCTCTCAGGATTGATGACCACAATTCACTCTTATACCGCCGACCAAAATCTTCTCGATTCGGCCCACAAAGATATCCGCCGAGCGCGCGCGGCCGGCCTCTCCATGATCCCTACAACCACTGGTGCCGCAAAGGCCCTAGGCCTTGTTATCCCAGAACTCACTGGAAAACTCGACGGTCTTGCTGTAAGAGTCCCCACGGCCGATGTCTCTATTGTAGACCTCACGGTTCATCTCGCTAAAAGCGCCACCAAAGATGAAATTAATAACGCCATGAAAGAAGCGGCAACAAATGGCCCTCTCAAGGGAATTTTGGGTATTAATTCTGAAAAACTTGTCAGCATTGATTTTACAGGTCGAAGTGAATCTGCTGTTTTTGATGAAACCCTTACTTATGTCAAAGGCGATATTGCCAAAGTACAGGCCTGGTACGACAACGAAGTGGGATTTTCCAATCGCGTACTGGATTTAACCTGTTATGTAGGAGAGAGACTTTAATGGCCATTCAATATGTAGACGAAATTGCAGCGAGTGATGTGACGGGTAAAAGAATCATTGCTCGCTTTGACTTTAACGTCCCTCTCAAAGGCGAAGAGATCACCGATACCACTCGTATCGATGAGGCCCTTCCCACCATTGAATTACTTTTGAGCAAAAAACCCCTCAAGCTTATTTTGATGGGCCATCTTGGCCGCCCCAAAGGAAAAGTGAACGCTGCTTTTTCACTTCGCCCTGTGGCCAGCTATCTTGCAGAAAAACTCAATGCTGAAGTAATTCTCACTGAGACACCTGCAGGCAAAGGGAATAAGGCCCTCATTAATTTACCTGAAGCAAAAATTGTCATGCTGGAAAATATTCGCTTCGATGCACGTGAAGAAGAAAACTCCAAGGAGTTTGCCGGCATTTTGGCCAGTTACGGAGATCTTTACGTCAACGATGCTTTTGGCTGTGCTCATCGCAAACATGCTTCAACTCACAATATTATCTCTTATTTTAAAAATAAAAGTTATGCCGGTCTTCTCATGAAAAAAGAGGTAGAAACCCTTACAAAGCTTATTGAGCGACCTGCGAAACCCCTTGTGGCCATTATCGGCGGGGCAAAAGTTTCTGATAAAATTAAAACTCTTGAACAACTTCTTCCTCATGTAGATCATCTTCTTGTAGGTGGGGCCATGAGCTATCCCTTTTTAAAAGTAAAAGGCATCGACGTTGGCCGCTCGCGCTGTTCAGATGAAGATGTTTCCTTGGCCCGTCATATTCTGTCAGGCCCTTCGGCCCGCAAAATAGAACTTCCCATCGACCATCTCGCCTCAGACTCTCTTGAAGGAAAGGCCCAAGTTATTCACACTCAAGAAGTTCCAAGCGAATTGATGGCCCTTGATATTGGTCCTCAAACAGAAGAAAAATTTGCCTTACTCATTAAAAAAAGCAAAACTGTTTTTTGGAATGGTCCCATGGGACTTTTTGAAAATCCTGAATTTAGTCATGGAACTCTTGCTATTGCTCAAAGTGTCTCTGAAGTTGATGGCGTTAGTATTGTAGGTGGCGGCGACTCTGTGAGTGCTGTTAAGCAAACAGGACTGGCCCATAAAATGACCCTCGTCTCAACGGGTGGAGGAGCAACGCTAGAGTTTATTGAACAAGGTTCTCTTCCTTGCGTTCAGGCCCTTAAATTTGGTGTCTAGCATTTAGTTAGGAGCTTACCTGTGACAAAACAAAAGTTTATTCTCGGCAACTGGAAAATGAATAATCAGCTTGCTGAAATCGAAGAGTTCACTGCTCATCTCACAAACCTCTCACAAGTTCAACACCCTGATCTTTATTTGGGTATTGCCCCCATGAGTCCTTATTTATCTTTGGTCCGCCAAAAATTTCCACCTTTCCTTCATGTTGGCGCACAAAATATTTCAACTCAAAAAAAAGGGGCCTTCACTGGTGAAATCCCTGCAAGCACTGTTAGCGAGCTCAAGGGAGAATTTGTTCTGGTGGGTCATAGCGAACGCCGCTCTTACTTTCATGAAACTTCCAGCGAACTTGCCGAAAAAATTCGGCGTGCTTTTGAGGAGAGACTTCTTACAGTTTTTTGTGTAGGTGAAACACTCAAGGAGCGCGAAGAGAAATCCCATTTTGATTGCGTGAAAAAACAGATGAATGAAGTCATTGAATTATTAGGTGATGATGCACAAAAAATTCTCTCGGCCTCTTTTATTATGGCCTATGAACCTGTTTGGGCCATCGGGACTGGAAAAGTGGCCAGTGCCAAAGACGCTGAAGAGATGCATGCTTTTATTTCATCACTTTTAAAAGAAAAATGGGGTAATGAGTTCTTCCTTCCTATTCTCTACGGTGGTAGTGTGACGGCTCAAAATATCAACGAGCTTCTTGCTATGCCTAATATCTCTGGTGCCCTTGTAGGCGGTGCTTCTTTAAAAAGCGATTCGTTTTCTCTCTTGGCCCAAGCGGCCTTTAAATTTTTCTGAGCTTTCGCTAGAAATTTTACCTAATATCGTTTACCTTGTTGCTTAAGACATTGGCAGGTAAAGCTGCCTATAGATTTTAAACAAATTCAATTGTAAGGATAGCAGCGCTATGATGACGACACTGACGGTCATTCACATGATTATCTCTATTCTCCTCGTCGCCTTGGTTTTAATCCAATTTGGCAAAGGAGCAGAAGCAGGACTTTTTACGGATACAGGATCTTCTTCCATTCTTCCCCAAAAAGGAAACGTCATGGTGAAGATTACCTCTGTTGTGGCCTTTGTTTTTTTTGGCCTCTCTTTGGCCTTGGCCTCAGCACGCGGACGCATGGCAGAAAAATCGATTTTTGACACACATGTGCCTATTCAGCAACAAGCTGAGCAGCAAGTAGAAAATAAAGAGTAAAAACCTTCTCCATTGACGATACTTTAGACTCTCAGAGATAGTAGAAAAAAAGGAATCTACTATGCTCACAGGATCTGCCTTCTCTTCTTCCCAACAAGAAACCATCCAGCGCGAATTTTCTCACTTAAAAGATAAACCCGTTTTTAATTTTAATACTGCTTACTTTGGACCTTCTCCCTTGCGTGCTAAAAACTACATGCTTGAAATGATAAAAGAAGAGATGGATTCCACCTACCTTCCTTATCAAAATTGGATGAAAACGCCCCATGAAATCAGAGAATCTCTAAGTAAATTAATCCCTGTAAAAAAAGAAAATATTTTTCACTCAACTTCAACAACTGATACTAATATTCTTATCGCCCAACACTATCCTTTTGCTGCCGATGACTATTATTGTGTCTTTGAGGGTGAATATCCTTCAAATGTTCTCCCTTATTTGAGACGGGCCGAAAAAGGCCACTTTAAAGTTAAAATTTTAGAGCTCCCTCCAGAAGGAGAACCTATTGATGTTTCTTATCTCCAAAAAAATCTTCCTACAAAATGCAAGGCCTTAACTATCTCTCATCTCTCCTTTAATTCTGGCCGTTATACAGACCTCTCTGTTATTGGTCCTTATCTTCGCTCGCGCAACGTGATGCTGTTTGTGGATGGTACACAGTTTGTAGGGGGGCATTCTCTCTCCAGCAAAGAAATTCAATATGCTGATGTCTATAATTTCTCTACTTATAAATGGATGCTAGGGGGATACGGCCATGCTTTTAGCTATTTTTCTGATAACTTTTTTAACAAGCTAGATATTTCTCACGGCAATTGGCTCTCTGAAATTAGTGACGTAGCTCGCCTGACAGATTATTCTATGGTGGACAGTAAGAATCTTCGTCCCTATCATCTCGACCGCGGCCAGGCGGCCAACAGACTTCTCATGAGTGCTTTAAAGGGATCCTTGGAGCTTTTTCATGAAATAGGTCTTTCTGCTATCGAAAAGCACAACCAGTCGTTGGCCCAACATTTTATCAAAGAATTTCAGTTTAAAAAATTTAAACTCTCATGCGCTAAAGAAGAAATTAAGCATATCGTCTGCCTAACATGTACTGATAAAAACTTAAACTCCGCTCTTGCTCTCTCTGAATTACAAAAACATCAAATTGATGCTTCTGTCCGCGAGGGAAACATTCGCCTCTCTTTTCATCTTTTTAATGAGCTTCCCCAGGTGGAGAAGCTCTTAGACGTTTTATCGTCTACTGTTTAAGAGATGCTCTGTAAATTGTCTCTATGTCTCCATAGTAACCAGAGAAAGTAGGGCGATCTTGTTGCCATAGAAAATCAGGTCTCATGCTGCTTTTCCATTTTCCACCAAGAATTTGTCCATGCTTATCGAGTTCTAAGCGATAGTAATAGCTAATTGTATCGACATTTTTTAGCCCACGTGAACTCAAGGCCGCCCAATCACTATCACCTACTTCGTCTGTATAAATAAGACTCATTTTAATAAAAACTCTTTTCTTTGTTCCTTTCGCTGAACCAATAAAGCGTCCTTTTTTCTCTTTAACGATTTTATAAGTATAGCTAACGGCCGGCTGATTCCAAACTTGGTAACTTGGATCGCGATCGAAGACGAATGATTTTTTTCTAATCCCTATTTCATTTGTCACGGCCACATGGAAAGCGCCAGCGTTGACTCCTCGGCAAGAAGGTCTAAACTTACTAATGCCGCGCCCACTACCGTTACAGCGAATACCGAGAAATTTTGCTTCATTTTCTCCGTGTTCTCCTTGGTAGTAAGAAAGATAGGCCTTAATGTCATAACTTGTGAAGGGGACTTCAATTCCATCTTTTGAAACAAGAGTCACATCACGAGGCTCATGAAAATTGATGGCCGATGGTGCCCAGCCATGACAAAGCCCTGCCCAATCAGGATCTTTAGGCGTTGTGCGACCAAGTTCATAATAAACAGTTGGATAATCAAAACGACCTAGCCAGATATCATATTTTTCAGCAGGCGAAAGTCTTTCTCTTTCGGCCAACGACATTTTCATCACTTCTTCTCTAGAAGGAGATCGATAGCGAAAAGGAGTCTCTTCTGTCTGAGGCCGATAAGCAATTCCCCCTAAGGAGCTGGGAAAAAATGTACTTGTCCAAGGAAAGTGCTTCACAGTTCCCTCACGTGGAAGACTATAAAAATTTTTCACATAACTTGCGTCAAAGTTTGAAGGATCAGAATCTTCTTTCCATGCCCTTCTGAAGTCTTCAGCAAAAAGACTCTGCGTGATAGAAACAAAGGCCGTTAAATAAAATAAAAAATTTCTCGCTTTAATTTTCATCATCATAGGAAAATGTCCTTTTGTTCTTTTTTGGTAAAAGTAAAAAAGTTTCATACCAAAAAAAGAAAAAAGGGGGATGCATCGTTGAAAAGATATACTCTAGGGTTAGTCGTTCTATTTTTCATGAAAGTTAAAGTGATGGCCATTGTGGGCGGATGGAAAATTCCTCACGAAAAATTCCCCTCTGTTTTTCCTATTGCAACTTATCACAATGATGAATTTGATATTGTTTGCACTGGAACCCTTATTAATCAAAATACTCTTGTAACTGCGGCCCATTGTTTTTCACCTCTGCGTTATCCTTTAAAAAAATATGGTCTCTTTAGAGAAGGAAAAATGGTCGCCACCTTTGATAAAGTTCATCTTCACCCTTATTATCAAAAATCACTTTTAGGTCTCTCTGATTTGGCCTTAGTGAAAGTTAACTGGAGTAGTCCTGAAGATATTCCTTTTATTGAAAAATATCCCCTGCTTCCCTCTTGGAATATTTACGACGGACCTATTATTGAAGAAGCGCATCTTGTGGGTTTTGGAGAAAATGAAGAGAGGACAAAGGGGGAAAAAAAAGAGGCCATCATCCCTATTCAATCAAAAAATTCCAGTGAAATTATCTCACAAGGGAAAAAGACAGATAGCTGTTATGGTGATTCCGGTGGTCCTCTTTTTTATTATGATAAAGAAAAAGAAGATTGGTTCTTAATTGCTGTCACTTCACGTGGTTTTTCTTCTTTTTGTTTTTATGGAGGAACTTACACAAAGACAAATGAATTTCAGTGTTTTCTTTATAAAGATATTGAAAAAGAAAATATCCCCAAACATTGTACAGAAGAAATCAAGGCCCCTTTATTTGAAAATCATGAATCTCTTGAAGAGGTCGATTTAACAGATCATTTAATTTCAGATTTTTCACCTCTCCTTGAATATACTTCTCTTAAAAAAGTTACTCTTCCCTACAATGTTAAAAAAGATAAAAAAACTTTTCTTGAATTAAAAAAGAGAAAAATTAAAATCATTGGATCAAAGCTACAGTTTACAAGCAAATGGAAGTCAAAGTTTTATCAGTCGTGTATGAAAAATGATAAAAATGCTTTAAAGGTAAAAAAAAGGATCCAACAGCTCTCTCCTAGTGAAAATCTTTCGACCTGTCTAGACTTTCACCATCATCTTTTGAATAAAGAGCGATTAGATTTAAGCGAACTTAAGTTACAAAGAATTTCTTTTCTCTCTGATCTTCCTCACCTTAAACGTTTAAATCTCTCTGGCAATCCCCTCAAGGATACTCTCTCTCTTCGTCGCTTTAAAATTCTCAAAGAAGTTGATCTGTCCTGGAATTCCTCTTGCGAGGCAAAGAAAAAGAAGCTTGCTAATAAAAATATTCAAGTGCGCTGTCGTCGATCTCAAAAAAAAGATCTCATGAAGTTTACTTTTTATCACCACTGTTCAAGACCTTATAAGCATGGACCTGAATCAGAGAGAACCGTTCAGGCAGTAATGGATAAGCTCCAACTCAAGCGCTGGGAGTGCTTTAAGGCAACAGAGATTCTTGTTCGAGGAAAAAAGCTAGATTTAAGTGAGTTTTATTTACAAAAAACAAAAGTATTAGAGGAATTTAATGAAGAAGATAAAAAAAGTATTTTACTGTGAATGATAAGAAATTATTTGGTGCCCGCTCGCGGAGTTTTTAGATGCCTCTCTTCAAATATCTCTATTTAGATATCTTGATAATAATATCAAGATGTTAATGAATTTTTCAGAACAATAGATTTTACTTTAGTTTTATCTGTTTTTACCTAGATTAGGCCTTCCTTAGGCCTGACTTCTTTAAAATATATTTCATTGACGAAAAAAAAGTTAAAGTAAACTATATAAAAAAAAGGATTTCCCCATGAAGCAAGTTCAAGACTGTAATAATGATATACTAAGTTGCGGTGATCGTGTTAGGGCCATAGAAGACATGTCACACGACGAAAATGGGGAGAGCATAAAAAAAGGAGAGATTTTAATTGTTGATGAGATTGGTAACTTTTCAGATACAAATCACTTTAAAGATAAAAAAGGCAGAATGGTTCCTGCACAGAAGACCAAAAAGTTGAAGTCTCAAAAAAAAGAAGATTAAAATATTTTGTTTTC
>CALDHR010000072.1 GCA_937898585.1 uncultured Oligoflexia bacterium | reverse complement strand
TAGAGTAAAAATCAGCAGGGATATCCGATATTCCCCCTGTCGTATTAACTATTGGATCTGGAAAACAGCTCGGATGATCAAAAATAACATAAGGAGTAAAATCTTGCGTTTCCTCAAACTGATGAGAAGGAGGAGGATTATTATCATTTACAAAGTGGGCCGATAGCAAAAAGGCCAATATTATGAGAGGGGACAGCTTTATGGCCGTTTTTCTTGCAGAGGAAGAGTAATAGGTAACAGAGGGGGCCGGAGGTTGTATAATAAGAGCTACTTGCTGTCTAAGTTGTTGAATTTTTGCTTCAAGATCTTCATTTGTTGTCACAGCATTAACAAGATCAACATAAACAGGTTGACCAACTTCTTCAATAAACAAGTTTTCATTTTGTTCATTTTCATCGATGAAATTAAGAAAACTTTGTGTTCCTATTTTTGTAAAACGACTATGTCTAATTACTCCTCGCCGACCTAATGTTTTAATAACGTCTGCATGCTGTCGTAGGATTTCATCGCTGTCAGCGAGCGCGATTTTTACCTGATCTCTATTTTTATCGATGAGAGGATTTTCTCTTGTATTGTCATAAAACTGCTTAACTTCGTAGAGAAGTTCTAATCTTTTTTTTACAATAGCGGCCATCTCTGCTGGAGAGTTTTGAGCAGGAGGGGCCTCCTCTCCAAAAAGAGAGATTGTTAAAATATTAAAAAATAAAGTTGAAAGTAAAAGAAAATGTCTCATGGTTATGCTCCCCAGAAACTAGATAAAAAATTAATAAATGTAGATGTGATAATATTTTCATCGACGCCTTCTGCTCGATCTTCATTGGCGGCATTGTGTAATGAGTAGATCTCGTAGGCAGTGTAAACACCTCCTGCTGCTAGTAGAGCAGCAGTGGCAGTTTTCGCTATCATTTTAGACTTACGACTGTAAGAAGGAGGTATCACGGGGGGGAGTGCTTGTTCTGCGGCTAATCGTGCTTGTTCGGCTCGTTCTGCGTCCAATCGTGCTTGTTCGTCCAATCGTGCTTGTTCTGCATCCAATCGTTCTTGTTCTGCGGCTAATCGTGCTTGTTCGTCCAATCGTGCTTGTTCTGCATCCAATCGTGCTTGTTCTGCATCCAATCGTGCTCGTTCTTGTTCGGCCTCTCGTGCTCGTTCTTCTGCGGCCAATCGTGCTCGTTCTTCTGCGGCCAATCGTGCTCGTTCTTGTTCGGCCTCTCGTGCTCGTTCTTCTGCGGCCAATCG
>CALDHR010000071.1 GCA_937898585.1 uncultured Oligoflexia bacterium | reverse complement strand
CAAAAGGGGATAAAGTCTCTATTTTAGAACTAGAAGATTTTTCAGAAGAGACAGTCTTAAAGATTTCTGAATATGTTCATCAAAATTTTCACCGCTGTTCGGGTTACATGCTTCACGAGACGGAAGAAGAGGCACTTGATACATTAAATTCGTTGGCCCAATACCGCGATGTCTTTATCGCTCCAGAATTGAGCAATGGCGATTATATCCGCGATGCTATTGAACTTATTAGCGAACAAGAAATTGAAGGAACTATCAATGCTCTTTCAAGTTTTAATAATCGCTATTACCGCGCTCAAACGGGTGTTGACTCTCAGGCCTTCCTCAAAAATCTCTGGACAAATCTTGCGGCCCATCGATCTGATGTTAGCGTTGAATATTTCAATCACAGCTTTCCTCAACCTTCTATCATCCTTACTATTGAAGGAACCACAAATCCTGAAGAAGTTGTTATTCTCGGTGGTCATGCCGATTCTATTGCAGGTTATTTTAATCGCCAAGGTGCACGTGCTCCAGGGGTTGATGACAATGCTTCAGGGATTGCCACCATCACAGAGACTCTTCGTGTTCTTATGAAAAAAGAATTTCGTCCTGCTAAAACGATTAAGTTGATGGCCTATGCAGGAGAAGAAGTAGGACTTTTAGGATCTAAAGATATTGCCAATGATTTTAAGAAGAAAGGCATCAAAGTTGTTGGTGTCATGCAGTTGGATATGACAGGTTTTAAAACAGGAAAATGGGATCTATCCCTTATTTCAGATTATACGTCTAAAGAAATGAATACCTTTTTGGCGACGCTTGTTGATACTTATGTCAACGTTCAGTGGGGTTATTCAAAATGTGGTTATGCTTGCTCAGATCATGCTTCTTGGCATAAAAATTCTTTTCCTGCAGGCTTTCCTTTTGAAGCTCATTCAGATGAACACAATAAAGCAATTCACACAAAAAATGATACGCTAGAGACACTTGGTGGTCGCGCCAATCATCCCATGCACTTTGTAAAGCTCGCTCTTAGTTATTTAGTGGAAATGAGTAAGTAGTTTTTCTCTTTTTTTCTTTATCTTCCCTCTTCTATAAAATTGATGGAGAGGGAAGACTAAATTTACCTTTTAAAGAGACCCCAAGAACGCTAGTATGGCGCTTATTTAGATTAAATATTCCACAAGGACATACCCGTTAATGGAGATTCACCCTCTTTTTGAAGAAATAACTCAGGATTTACCTTCAATTCGCGAAGGACTCGTGAAAAGTCTGGCCCTCAATGAGGGAGATAAAAGCATTGCAGTGCGAAGCATTGATGATGCCACTTTAATTTTAAGCTGCATGAAAGAGATTCTCGAGGAGCTTGATCCTTTCTTTCATCACTTTAATTTTTTCCTCAAACCCTTTGAAACTGAGTTTGGTCATTATCAAGAACTGCTTAAACGCGAAGTTCTCATTGAGATCTTGTTCCTCGATGACTTTATTTTTCCCGAAAGCAAAATGCTTCCTCTTCAAGATGAAAAAGGCCTGCTCTTAACCTCCCTAATTGAGTCTTACCCTAAGACCGTTAAAGAATGGATTGCCGCCAAAAAAGAGCTACACGATAAGGCCCAAAGCGATGTGGAAAACATTAGCGATGTCTTTTTTAACCATCAAAATCTCTCTTGCCTCTGTCTCAAATGCATGGGGGATTTTCGTTCAAAAGTTCGCTATTTAGTGACAGAACACAATCAAGATTTCATCAAAAAAACACATGAAGCGCTAACCCTTGAAATGGATCAACTCTCCATGGTGGATGCATCGCAGCAAGTCTATGACATGCAGCGCGAACTCGAAATCTACCTCAAAAGTGTCCGCTTTCGCCTCAAGCGCGGTGATTTAAATCGCGTAGAGCAACAAACAAAACGCGTTGTCAGTGAATTGTTTGCCTTTCCTGGTGATCTGGCCAAAAGCTATACAGCAAAGCTTAAAGTAACTTTAGAAGAGTATTTAACCAGTGAGCAATTATCCACTGACCTCGTCTCCCAAAGCGAATATGAGCGCTTTTTTCAACAACTTGGCATGAATCTATGGCGCAGCGATCGCTATCTTGTCCAAGAATTTGGCAAAGTAGTCCACGGTCTTTTGCGCTATAAACGAGAAGATATCTCTTCGGGGATTCTCCAAGAATACCTTGGACAATTTTGGCTCCATTCAGAAGCGCGCCGCATTAAGCGCCGCATTATCTATCACGTTGGCCCCACCAATTCGGGAAAAACCTATCACGCCATCGAGGCCCTCTCCCAGGCCAAAACAGGAACTTATCTTGCCCCCCTTCGTCTCTTAGCGGGCGAACTCTACGATACCCTTATCAGCAAAGGAGTTAAAACAACCCTTCTTACCGGTGAAGAAGTTATTGAAACCCCTGAAGACACCCATATTTCTTCCACCATCGAAATGGCCAAACTCAAAGAAGAATACGAATGTTGCGTTATTGATGAAATTCAAATGCTCACAGACCCCCAGCGCGGTTGGGCCTGGACACGCGCCCTCGTGAATATTAAAGCAAAAGAAATTCACGTCTGCGGAGACGTCTCCGTTCAACATCTCCTAGAGAGAATCGTCAAACTCACAGGCGATGATTTTGAACTTCGCGAATACAAACGACTTACAGAACTCAGCATTATGCCTCATCCCGTTCACCTCGGAGATTTAGAAAAACATGATGCTTTAATTGTTTTTTCTCGCCGCAACGCCCTTAAATACAAACGCGATCTAGAGCGCCTCGGACTCAAAGTTTCCATCATCTACGGCCGCCTTGGCCCGGAAGTTCGGCGCGAACAGGCCAGGAAGTTTGATCAAGAAGAAACAGATGTCATTGTCAGTACTGATGCTATTGCCATGGGAATGAATCTCCCCATCAAACGCATTATTTTTACAACACTGAAAAAATATATCGATAATGAAGAAATCGCCATCTCACCCAGCGAGATCAAACAAATCGCTGGCCGTGCAGGACGCTACAAAAGATTCCCCCAGGGATCCGCTGGATTTTTGGCCCGCGTAGAAGATGGATATGATCTCATTGAAGAGGCCCTTTCCATGGAGCTTCCTCAATCAAAATTTGCCATGGTAGGACCCGACCTTGAAATCTTCAACCAAGTAAATAACGTCTTAGAGGCAAACTCTCTTCCTCAAATGGGGCTTTCAGAATAAGTAATTTCTT
>CALDHR010000070.1 GCA_937898585.1 uncultured Oligoflexia bacterium | reverse complement strand
ATATTTAAAAAGATTAATTCCTAGAGATTCAGCGGCAATCTCATCTTCTCGGATACTAGTGATGGCACGGCCAATAGAACTATAGGTAAGATTGCGGAGTAAGATAAAAGTAAGGGCAACCGCTAGATAAATAAGACCAATATTGCTCCACTTTGGTATATCGGTAAATCCTCGAGGCCCTCCAATTGAGTCAATATTGATAATAGCGATGCGAACAATTTCTCCGAGTCCAAGAGTGGCAATGGCCAGATAATCACCCCTTAAGCGTAAACAAGGAACACCAACAAGAAGTCCTAACAGAATAGACCCTCCCATGGCCAAAATAATTCCAATGAGAAGGTTAACTTCATTAGGGAGAAAAGAAGGGGCAAAATAGACAGCATAGGCACCGCTAATGTAAGCACCTGTGGCCCAAAAGCCTGCATGACCAAGGGAGAATTGCCCACAAGTTCCATTGATGAGATTTAAGCTCAAAGAAAGAATAATAAAAATGCCAGAGATACTCATGAGATGAATAAAATAATCCATAAATATTACACTTTTTCTTTAATGTTTTTACCTAGAAGGCCTGAGGGTTTGACGAGTAGAATGACAATAAGGAGAACAAAAGCAATGGCATCGCGGTAAGTTCCATTCCAGAGGCCGACGACTAAATTTTCTATAACACCCAGAAGAATTCCTCCCAGCATCGCACCTGGAATACTCCCAATTCCTCCAAGAACTGCTGCAATAAAGGCCTTCAGCCCTGGAATCATCCCCATCATGGGTTCAATGCTATTATAGTACATCCCTACAAGAATTCCTGCCGCCGCAGCAAGCGCAGCACCAATAAAAAAAGTAAGAGAGATAATTTTATTGCTATCAATTCCCATTAATTCCGCTGCCTCAGTGCTAAAACTTGTGGCCCGCATGGCCTTTCCCATCTTCGTTTTTTTTACTAAAAACCAGAGAGAGAGCATCAAAATTGTGGTTGAAGCAAAAATAATAAGCTGAGTTGAGGTGAGATAGATCTCTCCAAAAACGTAGGTTTTTTGCTGGGCCAGATCAGGGAAGGGACGTGGATCAGCACCGATACTAATTTGCGTGAAATATTGAATAAACAATGATGTTCCAAGGGCCGTTATAAGGGCCGATACCCGACTGGCCTTGCGCAAGGGTCTATAAATAAGCCGCTCAATGATAACGGCAAAGATAGCTGTGAGGATCATGGAAAATAAAACAACGAGCAAAGAAGGGAGCTTTAAAACTGTAGAGGCAAAGTAACCTAAGAAAGCACCAATCATGTAAAACTCACCATGGGCAAAATTGATGAGTTTAATGATGCCATAGACCATGGTGTAACCAAGGGCCACAAGGGCATAAATACTTCCTTGAGATAGGCCATTAATTAAATATTGAAGCAGATCTACGAGAAAATAATAAGTATCTTCGCTCATTTTTAAAATCCTTAAGGGGAAATTTTTTCTTTGAAATGTCTGCCACCAGGTAGGTATTCTAAAACAACAGCGCTTTTGACAGCATTGCGGTTTTCATCAATGGAAATTCTTCCTGTTACACCAAGAAGATCTTTTGTGGAGTTGATGGCATTTTTTAATTCTTCTCTGTTTGTTGGATCTTTTACGCGTCCCAAGGCATCGGCCATAAGAATAATAGAATCATATCCTAGAGCGGCCATAGCACCCGGCTCTTCTTCGTAGCGTTCTTTATAAAGTTTTACAAAATTTTGGACCATTGTATCTTTGTCGTCTGGAGCAAAGTGAGAACTAATAAAAGTATTCTTTACACCTGCACCGGCCAATTCTTGAAGATTTGGCGAATCCCATCCATCTCCTCCTAGAAAAGGAATATCAATTCCTACTTGTCTTGCTTGATTGAGAATAGGTCCTACTTCAGAGTAATAGCCAGGAACAAAAACAACTTGAGGATTGGCACGTTTGATTTTTCGAAGAAGTGTTCTAAACTCCACATCGCGTTGTTGATAGACGAGATCATCTCCTCCTACGATTTTTCCACCAAGAGCGATAAACTCTCTTTGAAAAACCTCCGCAAGACCTTTGGAGTAATCTGATGAGTTGTCGATAAGAAGGGCCGCTCGCTCAGCTTTGAGAGTATTGCGAGCAAATTTGGCCATCACTTTTCCTTGAAAGTTATCAGTGAAGCAGACGCGTGAAATATAATCTCCCATTGTGGTGACTTTTTCATTTGTAGAAGCGGGAGTAACAAGAGGTACTTTCTTTGATTGAGCAACAGGAGCACTGGCCAATGTATTACTGCTGGCGACAGATCCTAAAATGGCCAAAACATTGTCGATCTCAATAAGCTTTCGAGTGGCGTTGGCCGAATCAATGGCCTCTCCTTTATTGTCCTCTACAATGAGTTCTATTTTTTTTCCCTTAATCCCTTTGGCGTTAATTTTTTCCAGGGCCAACTTAATTCCATTAACACTCTCTTGTCCGAAAGTGGCAATGGGGCCAGTCATGGGAAAAACAGCACCTATCTTAAGGGTACCTTCTTCGGCAAAGATGGAGATTGATAAAAAGAAACAAACAAAAATTTTAATCATGAAAATGAGTCCTTGTTTTAGATGTCTTCTTCTGAAATAAATCGATAACTTGCTTTAATAGCAGAGGGGTCTGTGTTTTTTTGATTTTGAAATTGCTTGTTTCTTAAAGCATAGAGTTGATATTTTTTTTTGCGCAACCAGCCAAAGAAGAGAGTGCAGATGAAAATAGTAAAAATAATAAATTTGAGAAACATAACTTCATGCCTCGTTTAAAGAATCGAGGCATAAAGAGTAGCCCAAAGTTATTTATCTGTCTAGTGAAGCGAATTCAAACTAGAATTTATCGTAATCAATTTCGTAGAGACCATCACATTTTTCAGTGAAGTATTTTCGCACAAAAAATTGCCCAGGCCTTATTGTTCGAATGAAGCTAAAGTTTTCTAGTTTTAGGAGCGCCGAAAATATTTCATCAGTGGAGAGATGAAGTTCATGTGTCATGGCCTCATAAGAGACTTCCGGACTAATGCCGTACTCTTTATGAAGATTAGGCCTGCACCAGACACTTCGATACAAATACATAAGAACAATAATTTCAACGCGCGAGAGTTTATATTCAGAGAGAACGTCATCAAAAAACAAATCAGGTATTTCGGAAGTTGTGGGAGTTTTCTTCTTTGGTCTTTCTTGTGGGCGACCAAGCTCATAATTTTTTGATTTTTTTTGATGATTTTGCAAAACGGTATGTATATCCATGATTCCTCCTCGGTCTCTAGGGAGTTCATCGGATAAAATAAGAAGGTATCAAGTAGAAGAGATGAAGCTTTGGGCAAGGGGGAAAAAAATGCAGGGAGCTCCGGTGAAGAGTCTCCCTGCAAAATCAAAAAGTTGTTTAATTGTTAACTGTTAGGTCGAGAATATTTTGACGACATTGAGTGAATTTTTTTCGCTCAGCACAGATATTTTTCGCATCGCCAAGATGCTTCATATAGTCTTTGTTCTTGCTGCTAGAAGTAAGGATTAATGTCATATCTCGAACACATTCTGTATGAGTTTGATCTTCAATAATACGCATTGCATGACCAAAATCATCTGATGCCTCATTGCTTACAAGAGAAAGGAAGGCCTTTTCTTGTCTTAGATCAGAAGAGTTAAAAGTATAAGTAACGTCAGTTCCATTTACTTGCTTTAAGTTAGAAGTAAAACCTTCTAGCTCTACCCAAGGAACAATGGCCATCATCATATTTCCTGGAGCATATTTAATCTGAGCTTCTTTTGATTGAGCAAGCTTGTTTAATTTATTTAATTCAACTTGACAGTATTTTGCGAGCATTGAAAATTTATATTTTTTTAACGCTTGAATTTCTTCTTTTTTATTCAGCTTTGTGAAGATTTTTCTTTTAAGCATATAAGGAAGAGTTCTTGTGGCAATAGCAAGATCAGATGTTCCTCTTTTGAAAAGATATTCCATTGATTTTCCGACAAAAAGACCGCCAAGCATGCCTTCAAGAAGTTTTGAAAACATTCCAAGCTCGCTAAGAAAAGAAGCAGTTAAGGCAACAAAAAGAATGACTCCAAGTCCAAAATAGATAGGAGCAAGAACTCGCTCAACATTATGTTCTGTATTGTAAAGAGTGTCATTTAGCTCTTCAACTTTTGAACGGTATTCTTTTTCAGAGTAAACTTTTCGTGATGAGCTACTTTTTAAAAGACCATGCTTTAGGTAAGGAACGGCCTTTGTTATTTTTTTCTTGATAAAAGAACCAGCTTGATAGGTAGTGCGGGCCACTTTATTTCCCCAGATTACTTTTTTAATTTTATCTAGTCTGAGATCAAAAGAAGTAATCGGTTTTACAGAACCATCTTCCATTTCTACGTTGACACCATCGAGAACAGTCATGGCAGAGAGAATACTTTTAAGAGTCTCTTCAGCTTGAACAAAGTCACTAGTAGATACTTCAGTATCAAGATGACCGTCTGATTTAAGATGGATAGCGGTATTCGCCAGAGCGAAGTTAAAGCTCAGGGCAAAAATAATAAAAGATTTCACTGCAGTGGTTGCAAACGACATGGTACTCACTTCTCCTTCTAATCTAATAAATTCGAATATTTTTAAGTAGAAT
>CALDHR010000069.1 GCA_937898585.1 uncultured Oligoflexia bacterium | reverse complement strand
CCTTTTTTTTCTGCTAAAAAAAAAGAAAAACAATCATGAATTGTTATTTTTTTATTTTTTTTCATTACTACTTTTTTTGATAAACTATAGTTGAAGCACTTTGCACATTACTAAAATCATCTGTTAACCCAAAAAGACTTTCTGCTGCTCCTAAAATTAAAAAACCATCTTTTTTTATTTTCTGTGAAATTTTTTGGAGAATTTTCTTTTTATTCTCTACTGGTTGATAAATAAGAACGTTTCGACAAAAAACAACATCAAAAGGACCAATCATACCAAAATCATGAAGTAGATTGATCTTGCTAAATTTCATTTTATCTCTAAGAGAACTTTTGACTTCCCACTGATCTCCGTCTCTTTTATCGAAGTATTTAATAAGGTTCCTCGCAGGAAGACCTCGCTGGACTTCTAGTTGAGAATAAACACCTTTTTCTGCTCTTGCCAAAATAGCATCAGAGACATCTGAAGAAAAAATACTTAAAGGAGGAAGAGTTGAATCTTGCTCTTTTACAGAGTCATACTGCATCGCAATTGAATAGGGTTCTTGACCAGAACTTGAGGCCGCACACCAAATAGAAAATTCTCTTGAGTCAGGGAAACTTTTTTTTAAGCTCGGAATAACAACGTCTTCAAAAACCTTATAAATATTGGGATCGCGAAAGAAACTCGTCTCATTGTTTGTTGCAATGTCTAACAAAAGCGAGCGAAACTGCCCCGTTATACCTGCCTGACCTTTTTCATAAAGGGCCTCAACTGATTCAATTTCTAGTTGAGTAGCAATTTGCCTAAGGCGGTGATCTAATTGAAAATAATTTGCATCCACATAAACGATTCCTAATTCTTTTTGAATGTAATCAGCAAAAAATTTTAGCGCATTGTTGTTCATAAAAAACCTTATGGAAAAAGAAGGTTAATCTTTCCTTCGATAATATCTTGAGTGAAAGGTTTCATGAGATAATCAAAAACCCCCGCTTCTATCATTTTCACAATATCCTTAGGATCATTCTTTGAAGTAAGCATTAAAACAGGCGTCTTCAACCCTAGTTCTTTTAATTCATAAAAAGTTGTTGGCCCATCTTTAATGGGCATCTCCCAATCAAGAAAAATAAGATCATAGTTATTGATGTTATCTTTCAAATGATCAACTGCCTTTTGCCCATCCGGAAATGTAGTATAACTCTCTAAGCAATTTTCTAAGCAACTTTTCAAAAAACTTTGAACTGACTTTGAATCATCAATACTAATAATTTTTTCATTTATTTTTCTCACTTTAAAAAATCATCTACTTTTTCTACGGCATTACTTAGTTCTTTACTTTGATTAAATTCAACCTGTCCATTTTTCTCAAAATAATCCTTAAGAAAAGAAAAAAACTTGTTTGTTATAATTGATAAGTCTTCAAGTCCTTTGGCATCTAATTTTTTTTCACCATTAGCAAGTTTCTCAAAGTAAGCATCAAACTTCTCTAAGAAAGAACAGAGCTGCTCCATTGAGTAAAGCTTTGCTCCTCCAAAAACTTGATGAACCTTTTGATATATTTCAACATAGACTGTCTTTAAAATTTCATCATTATCAGGATCTGCGTGGGCCACAAAGTTGCTTAAATTCTCAATATCTGAAAAAAAGCTATCATTGACAATCTCTTTAAGAGACGAAGTGAACTCACTGGCATCTTCAGCAAAAACCTCTTTATCATTAGATTTTTCTTCAACAACTTCCTCTGTTTTAATTTCTTCTTTTTCTGATCCTACTTGAGAAACAAACTCATCTAATTGTTTCGTCATCGTTTCTAAATCAACATAGTTGTTTTTCAATAAAATTTGCCCCAAGGGTTCTCTTTCTTTTGCCAACAAAGAAAGTATCTCTTTTTCCTTTGACTCGCTATAAAAAGAGCACTCTCTGTAAGAAGAAATAAAATCTTTGCTCTCACTTTGTTGTTTTCTAAAAACCATTAATAAATCATCTGAATTTAAAATTTTATTTTTAAGTGCTATATTTGCTGGAATCTCTTGAGTGTTCATCTGTTCAATAAGGCAAGTGACTAATTGATCCACTGTTATTAATTTCTTTTCTATCAAGAACTCACCAAAAAAAATCTTTTGCATAATTATGCCCTTACTTTAATTTTGAAAAAATTTTCTGTGCAATAAAATCTAAGTCACCTATTTCATCAAAGCAATTTGCTTCAAAGACAGCTCCTGGCATACCAAAAACAACACAACTCTCTTTATTCTGAATTACAATAGCACCGCCACCATCTCTAATCGCATCTGCCCCGCAAGCACCATCTTCTCCCATCCCCGTTAAAACAATACCGAGGCATCTATTTTTATAAACAGAACTTCCTGTTTCAAAAAGAAAGTCTGCCGCTGGGCGAACAGAATTGCGTTGAGAGTTTTTATTTAAATCGATATAATTTTGTCCTTCTTTCTTTTTAATTTCCATATGAAAGTCACCTGGAGCAACATAGACGGTACTCTCTTTAATAAGCTCCCCATGTTCAGCTTCTTTAACTTCAAGATTTGAAATTTCTTTCAATCTTTTTGCTAAAATGGTGGTGAAAATTGGTGGCATATGCTGAACAATAAGAATAGGTTTATGAGGTGTCTTTAAATCTCTAAAATGATGAAAAATTTTTTCAAGTGCAGGAGGACCTCCTGTCGAAGAAGCAATAAGAACAGCATCAAAATCAAGTGTTCCTATTTTTCTTTTTTCAATTTTAGAGCTTTTGAATTTATTGCTAGCGACATGAGAGTTTTTTAAACTCTCTAATAAATTAGATGACTTTTCATTTACCAAAGAAGATTCTAAGTTTAAAATACGAGAATTGGTAAACTGTAATACCTTCGGGATCAGTGCCGTCTGAATAGCATTGGCCGCTTGTTCAAAACTCATATGATCACCAGAAGGCTTTGCTACCACATCATCTGCTCCTTCTTCGATGGCCTCAAGGGCCTTTTGGGCCCCTTGAAAGGTTTGAGAAGAAAAGACAATGATTCTTACTTTTATTCCTCGCTTTTTAATCTCTTTAATGGTTTCAATTCCACCCATTTCAGGCATTTCCATATCAAGAGTGATAAGATCAACAGACATTTGTTGTAGCTTATCAAGAGCGATTTTTCCGTTGGCAGCAGTTCCTACCACTTCAAGATCTTTGACAACCTCAAGAGAAGTTTTTATTTGATTCCTAAAAACAATAGAGTCATCAACGACAAGTACTTTTATCATATTTATTTACTGGCCTTTGTTGTTTTCACCAAATTTTGCAACTTTTCAGCTAACTGAGAAAGAGACTTTGCCGCTTCAAGAGTCTGAGAAGAACCTGCACTACTCTGCTGTGCTGCTTGACTCACATTTCTCACCACATCAGCAATTCCCTCAACTCCTTTATTGGATTCTTTAACAACACGAGCAACTTCGTTAGCAGTGGCCGTTTGTTCTTCAACTGCTGCTGCAATAGAAACTGAAATAGAATTTAGTTTTTCAATAAAATCACCAATTTCAGTAATAGCGCTAACGGCCAGTTTTGTATCACCCTGAATTGTTCCAATTTTATTAGTAATATCTTCTGTTGCCTTTGCTGTTTGCTTTGCCAGCTCTTTTACTTCATTGGCCACAACCGCAAAACCTTTCCCTGCTTCCCCGGCCCGTGCCGCTTCAATCGTTGCATTTAAGGCCAAAAGATTTGTTTGCTGAGCAATACTACTAATCACTTTAATAACATTTCCAATTTCTTCTGAGCTGACACCTAACTTTTGAATTGTTTGATTTGTATCTTTTGCTTTTGTTAAAGTATCTTTCGCAATATTAGCGGCATCAGAAGTATTGCGAGAAATTTCTTTAATAGAGGCCACCATTTCTTCTGTGTTGGTTGCCACAATTTGAACACCTTTAGAGACTTCTTCTGTATTGGCCGCTGCTGCATTTGATTGCTCTGTAGTCAAATTAGCGTTGCTATTGAGCTGAGTCGCTGTTGCCGATAACTCTTCTGAAGCAGCACCTAGTTGATTGGCCGTCTCCTCCATCGTTGTAGCAATCATCACTCTTTCCGTAATAACTTCCCATGTGGCCATCGCCCCAATATAATTTTTATCTTTATCGTAAATGGCCGTGACTAAAAGATCTAAAATATGTGGTCCTAACTTTATATTGGCGCGATGAGGAAGATTTTTATCAGAAGAGAGAATTTTTCGCTGCATCTCAGGAACCTTATGCATTGCATCTATATTACTTCCCAGCATTTTATCTACTGGAATTTTTAAATCTTTTTCAATTGTGCGAAGAGTTGCAATACTTTTTGGATTTAAGTAAACAAGGTTTAAATCGCGATCAACGGCCATTACATTGATTGGCATATCTTCCATCATTGAATTAATGCGGGCCAAATTATTTTCAGTAATCAGTTTTTGAGTTACAACTTCCCACGCAACCATTACACCTGAATATTTATTATTATCATCGTAGACAGCATTAACCGTTAATTCTAATTTTTGAGGGCCAACATTAATTACCGCCACATGAGGCAAATTCTTATCAGAAGAAAGAAATTTTCGCTGATGAGAAGGAACTTTGTGAAAAATATCAATAGACTGACCTATTAAATCTTTTGGATTAATGGGAAGAAGTTCTTTTATCGTCATTAGAGTGGCAAAGCTTTTCTGATTAGCATAACGAATAACAAAATCTAAATCACAATACATAATATTAATAGGAGCATTTTCTAGAAGTGATACTACTTCTGTCACTGTTCGAAAACCTCCATTTTTTGAATCATCATCTTTTGAATTAATTGCACGAACTCCCATTTTTTCCTCCATTCGTAACTTACGTCTTATTTGTTTAAAAAATTTATAATTTTATGAAAATCAAGAACACATAAAATATCTGTACTCAGTTTATAAATACCTTTCATGAACTGTTGAACCTGCTCATCTACAACACTTGGTGTTTGACTAAAATCACTATCTTCTACCTCAATAACATCTCCCACTTCATCAACAATAAAAGAAAGGAGAGTGGATTCATTTCGACATATAACATTTTTTAAATCCTCTCTTTCTTCTAAAGCTTTATGTTTATCAACACCCTCTATATTGAACAGTACTTTTAAATCAATCGCTGTTGCTATTTGCCCACGTAAATTAATAAGTCCTGCTATAAAATCAGGAGCAAGTGAAACTTTTGTAATATTTGACTTTCTTGTTATTTCTTGAACGAGAGAAACATCAATTCCATAGAGTTGCTCATAAAGATAAAAAGTTATAAATTGTTTTCCACTCATTATTTAATATCTCCAGCAAACAAAGATTTTAATTCATTAATTAATTCATCACTTTTTAATTTTTCAAGGTATTTTGTAAAACCTTTCTCTTTTCCTTTCTTTCTATCTGTATCTGTAAATCTTGTTGTAATGGCCACCGAAGGAAGATGAGAAAAATCAGGGATTGATCTTACTTTTTCCATTAGATCAAATCCATTAAGAATGGGCATTTCTATATCAGATAAAAGGAGATCAAAAGTCCCCCTTGGTGAATCATTTAATTTATCAAAAGCTATTTGACCATTTGCTGCATGTGTAACATCGTATCCTTCATCCTTTAAGATACTAATAATTCTTTTTGCAAAAAAAGGTGTATCTTCGGCCAAAAGAATTTTCTTTCCCTTAACGTTTACATTAGCATTAACATTTTTTTCTTTTTCATTGACGATAGCTTCTCTACTCTTTTCATTCTTGTTATTCTCTCTCCCAAAAACTTCATCCACAACAGCATAACTATCAACTACAGAATAGATTGTTTTATCGGCCCCTATTAAATTTCCAACAATTCCTGTTGTATCGCTCAAACTCTCTTCTATACTAGAAGAGAGAACCAGAAGATCAACAATCTTTTTTACAACTAATCCGTAATATTTATTGGCCCGTGAAACAACAATTGTCACAATTTTATCAGGGAGACTTGATTCTTGTTTATTAAAAAAAACATCGAGTTCTATTAAATTAAGAACACTATCTCTATAAGAGATAAGCTTTTGATCTCCTGAATAATTGACTTCGCTAATATCAAATTCTTCTAATCGATTAACAAGATTTAAGGGAATGCAATAAGAAACATCATCATTGAGTTCAAAAAGAAGATAATCACAAATCTCAAAACTATTTTTTTCTTCTATTTCTTCAAGGTCTGAATAATCAGTGGCATTTTTTTGATGAGCTGATGAAACTGAACTTTTTTCGGCCATTCCCTGAACATCTAAAATAAGTGCTACTTGCCCATCACCCATAATAGTAGATCCTGAAAAAACATTCAGTTTTTTTAGAAATCCAGGCAAAGGTTTTACGACAATATCTTTTGTGTCACAAATTTCATCTACGACAAGGCCATACTCTCCTCCATCACACTCCAAAATAACAATATTATATGATTTGTCTTCATTAACAGAATCTATTTTTAAAATATCTTTAAGCCCAACGATAGGGATCACTTTTCCCCTAAGACGCAACACTAAGTTTTCTTGTATCTTTTCTAATTTATTTTTTCCCTCTCCCTCATCGATACGAATTAATTCTTTAATTTTAACTTGAGGGATAACATAAAAAGATTGGTTTAAACGAATTGTCATGGCCGGAATAATTGCCAATGTTAAAGGAATCCTCAATTGAATGACTGTTCCCTTCCCAAAAACACTATTAAGATCAATCGTCCCTCCAATTTTTTCAATATTGGATCTAACAACATCCATTCCAACACCACGTCCAGAGACTGAAGTTACTTTTTCTGCAGTCGAAAGTCCTGCTGAGAAAATAAGATGCTGAATTTCTTTTTCTGATAATTTTTTGGCATTTTCGGCCGTTACTACACCATTTTCTATGGCCTTTGCTAATACTTTTTCTGTATTTAGACCTTTCCCATCATCACTAACTTCAATAACAACATGACCACCCTCTTGATAGGCCTTAAGATTTATTATCCCTGTTTCTTTTTTCCCTGATTTTGATCTTACGTCAGGCGTTTCAAGTCCATGATCACAAGAATTTCGCACAATATGAGTAAGAGGATCTTTAATAGATTCAATAAGAGATTTATCTAATTCAGTCTCCTGCCCAAAAATATTAAGTTCTATTTTTTTACCTAAGTCTTTAGAAATATCACGTACTAATCGTTGAAATTTTGAAAAGACAGAACCTATGGGTTGCATTCTTGTTCTCATTATACTGTCTTGTAATTCAGAGGTCACAAGATCGAGATGCTGAGTCAAAGCAAAAAAGATACTATCTTCTTTCCCGTTGGCGTATTGAAGAACTTGATTTCTCACTAAAACCATTTCACTAATTAAATTCATTAAACGATCAAGAAGTGTTACTTGAACCCTAATAGAAGAATTCTCTCCTCCAGAATCGCTATTTGTATTTATTTTTTTCTCTTCCATCTTTTTTTCTTCATTTTTCAATTCAACTTCTTCATCCTTTTCTTTAGTTTCTAATACCTCATCGGTATTTTTTTTCTTTTCATGAGATACTTCTTTTAATTTTGGAGAATTATTATTTTCATCTGGAAAAGCACTCTTTAATAAGAAAAACTTACTTGATATTGCCTCTGTTGTTTTACTTATTAATTTTGAAACAAGTGTTTCAATTTCCTGGTCTTTCAATGGTGCATTCTTATCTTCTTCAAAAGAAATATTTTTTAGCAATAAACCAATGTAATCAAGACATTTAAAAACTAAATCAACAAAGTCTGAGTCTAGTGCTATTTTCCTCTTTCTCACAGGATCAAGAGAAGTCTCTAAGGCATGAGAAATAATAGCAATTTTTCTCAGTCCAAATAACTGAGAACTTCCTTTTAATGTATGCATATCTCTATAGAGTGAGTCCATTTCATCTTGACTAGGACCATTTTTGTCCATCTTTGTTAAAATATTACTTACTCTTTCTAAAATTTCTTCGCCTTCGGCCATAAACTCTGCGATGGCAACATCCGATAGGGCATTAGACATAAATTAACCTCTCCATAAAAGGAATAACAATGGATCTATCGGCACAAGAAATAGAAGAGTTTAAAATTGAATCACAAGAACTCTTGGAGGCTGCAGAAAATGCTCTTTTAAATGTAGAGAAAGGAGATGATTTTAAAAAAAATTATAATGAAATATTTCGCTCTTTTCACTCCCTTAAAGGGGCCGCAGGAATGCTTGACATGAATGCTCTTCAAAAGCATATGCATCAATTAGAAAATATTTTTGAAAAATATAAAACAGAGACATCCATTAGTCCCTCTCATTTAACCTTTTTCCTTAATGGAATTGATGCTGCAATGAAACTTCTTAATAATGAAGAAGTTATTTTTGATTTTGACCAAATTAAAAATAGTGATCCACAAAAAGAAAATAAAACAAAAGAAAGTCAAAAAAAACAAATTAAGAAGGAAGTTAAAAATAAAAAAGAAGATTTGGTTTGTATTATCGACGACGAACCAGATATTGCAGAAATCATTGAGTCCATCTTAAATGAAGCAGGAATTAAAACAAAATCATTTACAGATGGAAATATTTTCCTTAATGAATTAAATGAATTATCTCCCTCTCTTATCATCTCGGATATCATCATGCCTGAAATTGATGGGATGAGCATTTTAAAGCGATTAAAAAAAGAAGGCCCTAATATTCCTGTTATCTTTATTAGTGGACAACTTACTATCGATTTTTTAAAAGAATCAATCAATCTAGGTCTTTTTTCCATTATTGAAAAGCCTTTTGAAAAAGAACAAATTCTTTCTTTTGCCAAAAAGGCCATTAATCAATTTAAATTAAAGAAAATGTTTCATCAATCATTGAACTTAATGATGTTTCAATTTAGTGATGTGGAAAAAATGCTTAAAGAGCAAGGAAAGGAAACAAATGCGGCAATGTTCAAAAGCGAAATAAAGCACCTTCTTTCATTTAAAAAAGCTATGGAGATGTCTGAATAGAGGTTATCTCTTTTTTTATTTTTATCTTTTTCAAATCAAGAACTGTATAAATTTTTTCTCCAATAGTAATAATCTCACTAGAAAGATGATGGTTCGAAATTTCAGTTTTCATTTTATCTTTTACTAAAATAACATCATTGATCCCTGTTACGATGACACCTAAATAGTTTTTTCCAACTTTCCCCACGACAATAACCTGAAGATCTTCTGTTTTTTCTAAATCTCCATCAAAGGGGATAATATAAAGAAGAGAGTCTCTGTAAGTTGTCAAAAGGATATTGCTGCCTGTATCTTTTTTTGCTTTTGGGATCGTTTCTATCCTTATTATTTTTTCTTGTTCTAAACAAAAAGACCCTCTTATTGAGGGAATATTAAAGACCATATAAGATTTTTCTTGCTCTACTTCATCAAAGTTTACAGATTCATCTTTTTGTTTTTTTCTCGTAACTATTTTTGTCTTTTCTGCGATACCATCTACGTCAAAAACAAGCCCAACAGATCCATCTCCGAGGAAAGTCCCTCCTAAGAAAATTTTCGTCCTTTTCAATGCTTCAAATTGAAATGATCTTATAACGGCATCTTCAATATCACTAATCTCATCAATAGCGAGACCAAATAAATTATTTTCTGTTTTTAAAATAATAATCTTATGAATATCTTTTACTTTTGTTTCAAAAATAACTTCTTCTAAAACAAGTAAAGGAATAACTTCTCCTTCAAAATCGAGACATTTATCACCATTTATTTCTTTGACAATATTTTTATTGATAAAGTTAAAATCAATAACTTTTACGATATAATCTCGAGGGATTCCATATAGTTTTTTTTGAACTTCAACAAACAAACAACTGATAATCAAAACAGATTTTGGGATTGGTGCTTTTAACAAGAACTCGCTCCCCTCCCCCTGTTTAGATTCAACAATAAGAGTTCCTCCTATGGACTCAATATTTTCTTTAACTGAGCTCATTCCTACGCCACGTCCTGAGAACTCTGTAACTTCTTCTGCTGTGGAAAATCCTGGTAGAAAAATAAGATAATTAATCTCAGAATTATTTAGTCGCTCTAGTTCATCATAAGTCATTAGATTTTTTTCCAAAACTTTTTCTTTAACTTTTTCAATATTAATTCCTCCTCCATCATCTCTAATAGAGGCAATAACAAACTCATCTTTCTGCTCAAAAGATATCTCAATTGATCCTTTTTCTTTTTTTCCAACCTTCACTCTTTTTTCATTATGCTCTACTCCGTGATCAATGCTATTTCTAATAAGGTGAACCATGGAGTTAGAAAAAACTTCAAAAATAATTTGATCAACTCTCAAATCATCTCCTTTAAAAGAAAAATTAATCTCTTTTTTTAAGGATCTAGCAGTCTCTTTTGCAATTCTTGATATACTTTTTGTAATACCTTTCAATGAAATTCTTCGTATTTCGACTACTTTATTTTGGATTAAAAGATTAATTTTGTTCATTTCATCAAGCAGGTCGCTGAGATTTTTCACTTCAACATCACTAGAATATTTCTTTTCTAAAGATTGTACTTCTTTGTTAATCATATTCCGAATAACAGTCATCTCTCCTGACAGGTACATAAAGTTATCGAGAAGATCAATGGATACTTTTAAATCATTGCTCTTCTTTGCCACTTCTTTTTTCTTAGATTCTTGAACATCTTTTTTCTGATTATTTTTTTCTTTTGCTTCAACTGCAAAGATCTCAATCATTTCATCAACAACATAGTCTTGATGTTTTCCTGTTTTAAATTCCTCCACTAAGATCTTCATAAGATCAACGGCCTTTTGCCAAACAGAAATTTGATCTAAGCTAAAATGCTGAGGATCATTAGTCATCTTTTTTATAAAATCTTCAAAGTGATGAGAAAAGCCATGCAATGTTTTAGGGTTAAAAAAACCAGATGATCCTTTAATGGTGTGAACCATTCCAAACATACTATCCATTAATTCTTTTTTATTATCAGCACTTTCTATTTCATCAATGATATCGTCCATCTTTTCCATAAGATTTTCTGCATCACCAATAAATCCTTGAAGAATTTCATAATCTTCAACAAGAGAAGCAAGTCGTATTTCACTTTCAGAAGCAATAATTTCAATAAATTCCTCTATATCAAGTGGTTTTTCTAAAAAAGATGCAATTTTTGCCCCAAGACCTTTCATCGCCAAATCTTTATCCACAAACCCAGATAACATATAAAAAGGGATATCAGTTGAAACCTCTTGAACTCTCTTCCTAAAATCAAATACGTCTATTCCATCCATGTGATAATCGCTAACCACTAACAAAGTTGATAATCTATTCTCTTTTATATGCATCATTATTTCATCTAAGTTATTAGAAACAATGGTTTTTATGCCCAACTGATCCATCTGTTCTGAAAAAACTTCAAGCGCATCTGCTTCATCGTCGAGGTAGAAAATAATAGGATCAATGCCTAAGCATTTTTCATTTATATACTTTCTTTTATCGGTTGGATTTTTTAAACTAAACCATTCTTTATTAAAAAATTTATTATCTTCTAAAACCATGATAAGCATCCTCTTTAATCTAAAATAAATCTATTCTACATTGATGAGATCATGCTTTCTTCAAAAGTATTTTTTACCGCTATTATTCCTACTTTTAACCGTTCAGAATCAACCATTGAGGCCATCAATTCTGTGCTAAATCAGTCGTTTGATAATTTTGAACTCATTCTTATCGATGACGGACAAGAAGAATCCCATCGGGGAAAAATATTTTATTTTTTAAAAAACATTCCTGCGGTAATACAAACTAAAGTGTCTTATATTCTTCTGCCAAAAAACTACGGGGTCTCTTCAGCGAGAAATGCGGCCATCTATCGAAGTAAGGGAGAATATCTTGCTTTTCTTGACTCTGATGATCTGTGGCACTCTTCTAAATTAGAAGAGCAATTTATTCATCTCGAAAGAAACAGTTTCCCCTTTCTCTCTCACACAGATGAAATATGGATTAGAAATGGGCAACGAGTAAATCCAAAGCTCAAGCATCAACAAAAATCAGGCGATATTTTTTTCCCCTCGCTAAAGCTTTGTCTTATTTCACCTTCTACTGTTGTCATTAAACGAAAAGAGCTCATGCTAAATCATCAACTATTTGATGAATCTTTGCCTGTTTGTGAGGACTATGATCTTTGGCTCCGTTTAACATGTAGGCAAGAGGCCCACTATATTCCCAAAAAGCTCGTGACTAAACATGGGGGACATGACGATCAGCTCTCAAGATCAGAAAAGGCCATGGACTATTTTCGTCTAAAGGCCATGAGAAAGCTTCTTATTACCCAGAAAAAAATTCTAACCCAAATGCAAATGAATATGACGAAGGAAGAATTTTATTATAAAAAAGATCTTCTGGTTAAGGGGGCACTCAAACACCAGAATTTTTTCCTTTTACAAAAAATTGACGCACTGGAGATTATCTAAATGTTTAAAAGAAATATTCATTATAAAGGGACCATGAAGCTCAATAGTTGGAAAAAGCTGGCCATGGGAACTTGGTCACCTCCTGGAGATCCTTCCGTTTATACTCTTCTAGAGATTGACGCTCGTGGTATTTTAAAAAAGATAGAAGAATTTAAGGCCGCTGGAAAATCTCTAACGCCCACAACTATTCTCGCGAAAGCTCTGGCCATGTCCATTGAGAGCTACCCTCTTATTAACTCAACTATTCGCTTTGGCAGAATATATGAACGCTCTACTATTGATCTTTTTCTTCAGGTTTCTGACCCTAACGCCAAAGATGTTGAAGATTTATCGGGGTTAAAAATCGAGCGGGCCAATGAACGAAGTCTAGAAGAGATGGGTGAGATTATCAAAAACTCAGCGAAGAAAATCCGTGCAGGAAATGACCCTCAATATAAAAAAATCAAAAAATCCATGAAAGGGGTTCCTGGAATTTTCATGCGTCCTTTGATTTTATTTCTCGACTTCTTTCTG
>CALDHR010000068.1 GCA_937898585.1 uncultured Oligoflexia bacterium | reverse complement strand
ATTGGTTTTCTCCGGTCTTGTTGAATTGAGAAATTTTGTGGATATAGAGGGAAAAGCTCAGGCCTATATTCAACGCTATAAAGGTCTAGGAGAGATGAACCCCGAGCAGCTTTGGGAGACCACCATGGACCCGGCCAATAGAACACTGATGCAGATAAAAATTGAAGATACATTAGATGCAGGCGAAGTTTTCACTCTTCTTATGGGAGACCAAGTGGCCCCGCGGCGTGAATTTGTGGAAAAGAACGCCCTTAATGTGAGAAACTTGGATATTTAAAGCAGGATTGTCATCATGATAGAAAACGAAGTGAATAAAAACATACGACCACTTTTTATCCAAGAAGAGATGAAGAGTAGTTTCCTTGATTACGCCATGTCCGTGATTGTAAGTCGGGCCCTCCCTGATTTTCGCGATGGACTTAAACCCGTTCATCGGCGCATTTTGTATGCCATGTATGATCTTAACAACACCCATGCTCGCGCCTACGTAAAATCGGCCCGTGTTGTAGGGGAAGTTATTGGTAAGTATCACCCTCACGGAGATTCTGCTGTCTATAACTCTTTGGTGCGAATGGCACAGGATTTTTCTATGCGCTGTCCTTTAGTGGATGGGCAGGGAAACTTTGGCTCTATCGACGGTGATAACGCCGCGGCCATGCGTTATACCGAAGTGCGCATGAGAGAGCTCACACAAGAGCTTCTTGCTGACATTGATAAAGAGACGGTAAACTTTGGGCCCAACTACGACGACTCTCTTAAAGAGCCTCTTGTTTTACCCACAAGGATCCCTAATTTATTAGTAAATGGTTCTACTGGTATTGCCGTAGGGATGGCCACCAATATTCCTCCTCATAATCTCAAAGAAATTCTTGAGGCCCTTCTTCTTCTTATTGATAATCCGAGCATCCCTATTCTCGATCTTTTAAACACTGTTAAGGGACCAGATTTTCCCACCAGCGGTCTTATTTTGGGAGAAAAAGGGATTAAGCAGGCCTATTTAACAGGAAAAGGGATTATTCAATTAAGGGCCGTCTCAGAAATTGAGCTGAGTGAAAAAAGTAATAAATCTAGCATTATTGTCACAGAACTTCCCTACCAAGTGCTTAAATCAAAGCTCATTGAACGAATTGCTTCTCTTGTTCACGAAAAAGTGATTACAGGGATTTCCGATATCCGCGATGAATCAAGTCATTTAGGCATTAGAGTTGTCATTGAATTAAAGAGAAATGAGAATCCCCATCTTATCCTTAATCAACTCTTCAAGCATTCTCCCATGCAAGTCTCCTACGGAATTAACTTCTTAGGCCTTATTCAAGGACGGCCTAAAGTGATGAACCTCAAAGAAATGCTGGAGACTTTTCTTGCTCATCGGCGTGAAGTCGTTGTGAAAAGAACAGAATATGATTTGCGCAAAGCAAAGGAAAAAGAGCATCTTCTTGAAGGTTTAAAGATTGCCGTTGATCATCTTGATGAAGTGATTCAAATGATTAAAACATCACCTAATGTCCAAGAGGCCAGGGAAAGGCTTATTCATCGCTTTGAACTTTCTTTAAAGCAAACTCAGGCCATTTTAGATATGCGCCTACAAAAACTAACAGGACTAGAAAAAGAAAAAATTGTTCAGGAATATCAAGAAATTAAGACCCTTGTTGAGCGATTAATGGCCATTCTTTCCTCAGCAGAAGAAATCGACGCCATTATTAAAGGCGAGTTTATTCATCTCTCTGAAAAATACGGAGATGCAAGACGCACTCAAATTGAACCTATCGATGATGAAATTGAGGAAGAGGCCCTTATTAAAAATGAAGATGTTATTATTACAGTGACATCCAAAGGGTATATCAAGAGAATGTCACTTGATACTTACAAGGCACAGCATCGCGGAGGAAAAGGGCTCAAGGGCGCTGATACTAGTGATGATGATTATTACACTAAAATTTTAACGGCCAACAGTCACTCCAATCTTCTCTTTTTTACGCGTCAAGGGCAAGTCTATAAACTTAAAGTCTACCAAGTTCCCGAAGGATCGCGTATCGCCAAAGGGCGCAATATTGTCAACCTCATTCAACTGCAACAGGGTGACGAAGTTAAAGAAATGCTTGCTGTAAAAGATCTATCCAGCGACTCAACAGACTCACTTCTTATGGCCACCAAACGCGGTGTCATTAAACGCTCACTTTTTACGGAATACCTCAATATTAAACAAAGTGGTATTTGGGCCATTAAACTAATGGAAGGCGATGAAGTTGTCTCTGTGCGCTCTGTTGAAGATAGCGATGATGCTCTTCTTTGTGCTTCATCGGGAAAAGTTATTCGCTTTTCAGTGAAAGATTGCCGCGCTCAAGGTCGTGTCTCTCAAGGGGTTAAGGGAATTAACCTAGAACAAAAAGAGCATCTTGTGGCCATGGAAGTTATTTCCCTGCAAGGCCCTTTTGAACTTCTTTCTATTACAGAGAGAGGGATGGGAAAAAGAACACCTGTAGACGAATACCGCAAGCAATCTCGCGGAGGGAAGGGAATTTTTGGCATGAAACTTACGGCCAAAACAGGAGAAATTATTCAACTTCTTCCCGTCAATGAAAAGGCCGATCTCGTTATTATTACAAATAAAGGTCAAGTGATTCGTATTCGCATTAACGACATTTCTGTTCAAGGTCGAACGACTCAAGGAGTTCGCCTTATTAATCTCAATGAAAATGAGCAAGTGGTGGCCGTAGAGCAAATTGTTCAAGCAGAGGCCGAAGCTGAAGAGATGGGAACAAAAACAGAGCAGGGAGAAGATTAAAAGGGGCCAAAGTGTTAGAGCTGCTTCAAAAAAAAACTCTTTTATTGTGGGTCTTTATTCTTTTAGGGCCAACTCTTTTTTTATTGCTGACGGATTTTTCCTCTGGAGTAAATAAAAAAATTCTGAGGGCCCAAGAGCATATTCATCTCCATGATTATCAAAAAGCGGCAGAGCTCTATGAAGAAATCCTTTTAAACCCTTTATCGCTAGAGAAAATGTCTATGGTGGTCTTTCAGCTCTCTGATTTGTATCTGCTCTATCTCAATAAACCTTTTAAAGCGACACAGGCCTTTACTCGATTTAATAAAATTAAAAAACTTCCTCTTTCTTGGAAGGTAAAATCATTAGAGAAAATGGCCGACATTTATTTTTCTTTTATCAAGAATTTTTCCATGGCAGCAGAGTATTATTCTCGCCTTATTTCTATTCATCCAGGGATAGAAAATAGGGCCTTATATGAGTATCGATTATCTTTGAGCTACCTTCATCTCAAAGATTATCAGAAAGCAAGAGAGGCATTTCTTAAAGTAATGGAAGGACTGGAGAAAAATTATCGCTCTCTTGCGCTTTTTTATACAGGGATTTCTTATTTTGAAGAGCAAAATTGGCCCATGGCCATCAAGTGGTTTTCCCAGTGCCAGCGAGATGAATTTTATTCTACCCTACCCTCTGATAAGGCCATGATGAGTAGCTTTTTATTGGCCAACTCGTATGAGATGAATGGTGATTTAAAGGGTGCCTATGCTTCTTATTGGCCCTTGCTCAACAGTTACCCCAACAGTGATGTCATTAAAAAGAGACTGCAAAATGTTTATCAAAGACGCGTAGCGAGAAAACGCTAAAGAGGTGGGCCAGAGATGAATAAAAAAATTCTCTATTACACGCTCTCTCTTCCCAGTACCATCTTAGCAGGAAGCTATCTTCTTTATCAATTAGGACAGGCGGGATATTTCTCTCTTGTAACAGCAAGTATTTTAATTATTTTTTTTATCCTCCTCCTCTTATTTCTTTTTGTTCTTTATGTATTTAAAAAGTAAGGCCTTGGCGCGTTACGCCTTTTTTGTCTTTTTTTCAATGATGGGATTAATGATTTTTTCTTCTCAGAAAAGGGCCTATTTTTTTATTTTACTGGGGACTTTTTTGGCCCATCTTTTTTTATTAGAAGCTTTGCGTCTTATTTTAGCGCCCTATAAAAAGATGAAAAAAAATTATCTAATTCTCCCCCCTTTTCATCGCAGTCAAAAGAAAAGAATGCTCTCTTGTGTCTCTAAAAAAGAACGGCGAGAGGAGATGATTTTATTGAAAAGAGGGATGCTGCGTTGGAAAAATCATCGGCAAAGACAGCAGCGCAGCGATGAAGTATCTTTTAGAAGAACTTCTTGGAAGAGGCCTTTGTTTTATCTTTTACTGAAATTACCTCTTCAGCTTCTTGTTGTAGGTTTTGGTATACATCTTCTAAAAGATGATGTATTTCACGTCTTAATTATTTTAATTATACAGTATGCTGTTTTTATCGCTCTCTTCACTGGAGAAAATTAGCATGAGTCATTTTGCTTTTTTGAGTTTTCTTTTTTTTCTTTTGCCAAAAATGGTTTTTGCCAGCAGTGGCTTTACTTTTCTTGGCCCTGTGGCCCATCAACTACACATCCCTGAACAGGTGCTAACTTTCACCCTTGTGGCCGTCTTTATTTTAATTTTGGGGGTTATCTATAAGATGGTAATGGCAGGAAAAAAAGAAAGTGATCTTCCCGACAAAGGTATCACGTTTCGCAATGTTATCGAGCTCTTTGGCCAATTTATCTATGATCAGACAAAATCTATTATTGGTGAAAAAGAAGGGCCAAAATATTTCTCCTTTGTAGGGGGTATTTTTCTTCTTATTTTTCTTAGTAACTTAATTGGGCTTATTCCTGGATTTATTCCTCCAACGGAAAACCTCAATACAACTCTTGCTCTAGGGCTTATTTCTTTTGCTTATTACAATCTTCACGGTTGTAAAACACAGGGGACTATTAACTATTTAAAACATTTCTTAGGTCCTCTTTGGTATATGGCCATTCTCATTGGACCTATTGAAATTATCTCTAACTCTGTTCGTCCCATTTCTTTGGCCTTCCGTCTTAGAGGGAACATGTTTGGAGATCACCTTGTTATTGAAATTTTTGGGCAACTAGCACCTTATATTGTTCCCGTTATTTTTATGATTTTAGGACTTTTAGTGAGCTTTATTCAGGCCTATGTCTTTACAGTTCTCTCAATGGTTTATATCGGTTTAGCGACAGAACATCACGATCATGATGAAGAAGGTCACGCCGCCCATTGAGGAAATACATATCAACAGCTTTTTCTAAGGAGATTTCATGAAAAGCTTAAAATGGATCGCTCTTGCTCTTTTAACTTCTTTTAGTGCTTTTGGAAGCGAAGGTGGAATTACTGACCAAGGTATTCTCTATATCGCTGGTGTCTTTGGTGTGGCCCTTGCGGCCATGGGTGGAACTTATGCTCAGTCGCGTGCGGCATGTGTTGCTCTTGAGGGAATGGCGCGCAATCCTTCTGCAGCACAAAAACTTTTTGTTCCCATGCTTCTTTCTTTGGCCCTTATGGAGTCTCTTGTTATTTTTACTCTTGTGGCCATCTTTCTCGTTAAATAGATGTCATAAAAAAATACCCATTTTATTTGAAATGGGTATTTTTTTCCTTTATTAAAAGAGTCCCTATTTCTGCTATCCTCAAGGCATGCATGTAAAAAAAATTGTCAGCAGCTCCCTTCTTTCTTATTTAACAGGCCTTCTCTTAGGCATTTTTATGGCCATTTTTCTGCCTTCGTCTTTTAAAAAGAAACTTCCCTTTTTCTCCCCTCTTTTTGAAATAGAAAAAGAAAATGAGGGCGTTGTCTTTGAGATCACTCCATGAAATATCTTACTTATCTCTTTATTCCTCTTTTCTTTTTTCTAGGTATTTTTTCTGGTGTGCGCCTTTTTTCTTCTAAAAAGAAAGCTGAAAAAATGAGCTATTGTTATTCTAATAAAAAAACCATTAAGACTTTTGAAGATGTTGATTATTTGCGAAAAATTAAAGAAGTGGACTATGTACCAATTACCGCACCTGTAACAAAAGAAGAGGGTTGCTCTCAAGAAAAAGAATCAGAGGCAGAGATGGTAGAGACAGGAGGTCTTAGGTTTTTTCTCAATATGCTTAAGAGCAAAGAAAAAGAAGGGGATCAGTGGTCTCAAGCAGAAAAAATGTTAGATAAAATTAACGATGCACCCGAAGAGTATTTTAGTGAGCTCAAAGAAATTGATGCTTCTTTGAGTTATGAAAAAGAAGAAGATCTTGTGACAAGACAACATCTTATTCAGCTTGTAGGGGAGATGGATGTGAGTAAAGAAGAGAAGGTTGATTTTCTTAAAGATAAAATAAATCTTTCCCTTGATCAGTCTATTATCAACAATGAAATCAATATGGGGGATGAAAAACTCATTCTTGTTATAAGCTCTTTGCAAGTTCTCTCAGATGATTTAGATGAAGAGGAGTTTGCTCCTATCCTTAAAGAAAGACTTGAAGCTTTACCTCATGCAAAACTCAAAGATTACCTACAAGATCTTTTTGACTAAGAGAAGAAAGTGCCTTTTTTAAATAAACTCCCGTGTGAGATTTTTTTTCTTTGATAATTTCTTCAACTGTGCCCACGCAGACAATTTCTCCGCCCAAGGGACCTCCTTCAGGGCCTAAATCGATAATATAGTCGGCCGTTTTAATAACAT
>CALDHR010000067.1 GCA_937898585.1 uncultured Oligoflexia bacterium | reverse complement strand
ATATCTCAGGTGAAATTATTCTTCTTTTATTTTTACTTTATTTTAATATTAGTCTTTGGTTCTTCCGAGAAGGTCATGCAGATAGTTCTGGCCTCATGCCCCTAACTCCTCGCTATATCCAACTCCACCTAATAGGGTCTGCCGCTATATTGTCCCTTTTAATTAAAAATATTCTACAAACAAAAAGAAAGCCCAACCGCCTTTTCCAATATGGCCTTATCAGTCTTATGCTATTCTTTCTTCTCAAGGAAAATTATAGAAGTTGGGGATACGCCAAAACATTAAAAATACAGCAATTAAATATTATTAGGCAAATCAAGGAAGAAAATTTAGATACCATTCCCTTTGAATATGTCGGTCATAATCCTAAGAGCAACATTAAAAAAAGTATTGATTTATTAAAGGAGAAAAAAATGTCATTTTTTTATAATTAAGATTATTATGGAAAAAATGTCTTAAGGAACTTCATGTCTTTTTCTCCCCAATACTCTCTCTACTCGCCTCTTCTCAGCATTTTTCTTCTCATGCTGGCCCACGGTCCTTTCAATACCTTTGTGGCCTTAGAAATGGAGGGAAATTCTGTTCCTATTGAAGTGCAGGGTCTCATTCACTCTATTTATTTTTTTGGTCTTCTTTTAGGACCTTTTTGTATTGAACGCTTTATGCATAAAGTTGGCGCCATTCGCTCTTTTATTGCCTGTTGTTCTGCCTATGCGGCAGCGGTGGCCTTACAGGCGCTGGTTCCGGGTCTGTGGGTTCTTGTTCCCATGCGCTTTTTAGCGGGCCTTTCTATTTCGGCCATTTATCTTATTATTGAAAGCTGGCTCATGCTAGCGGGTGGACCTGATATGCGTGGCCGAGCACTTTCTTATTATATGATTTCTCTTTATACGGGAATTGCCGTTGGTCAATTTCTGCTCCTTACTTATGATGTAGGAAGTCTGGCCCCTTATTTATCGGTTCTCTTCTTTTTGTCTTTGGCCAATATTCCCGTCGCCCTTACGTTCCGCCAGGCGCCGGCCACAGAAATCCTCGAACCTATTAACGCTAAGGGTCTTATCCAAGACGCCTTCTTTGGTCTAACAGGCCTCCTGATTTCGGGAATGATTCTCAGTAATGTCTACTCGCTCTTTCCTATTTATTTTGCAGAAAAAAATCTCTCAGTTCCTTATTATATGGCCCTTTTTATCGGAGCTGGGGCACTGCTTCAGGTTCTTTTTGGCAAACTCTCTGATAAATATGATCGTCGTACGATTTTACTTATTTTGAGTTTTACTTCGGGCATTCTCTTTTTTCAGCTAGAGCAAACACCCCCTACATCTTTAATGTTTCCAATCCTTATTGCGCTTCTGGGAGGTCTTTCTTTTTCTCTTTATCCCATTAGTATGGCGCAAGTCTGTGACCGCTATCATGCCGACAAAATTGTCAAACTCACCAGTTATTTGATGATTGTCTATGGACTAGGATCTATTATTGGCCCTGGGCTCTCAGGTCTTTTAATGAAGTATCTTGGAACAAACTTTCTTCCGGCCTCAACGGGAATTTATTGCACTCTTTTCTTCCTTGTGGGTGTTGTCCATTTAAGTACGCGTCGCAAAATTTCCAACGAACTTCAGGTCGATACGCCGGTGGTGGGGCAGACTGTAGTGGTTTCAACTGAAAACAAGGGAGAAGAAAGAGAATAATTTTTTACTTACAAAGTAAATTTAATATGTGAGCATATTTGAATAATTATCTAATGAATAATAATGAGTCTCAAATGGATGACAAATGCTAAATCTTTATAAAAAAAATTTAAGTATTGACAACGAGAGGCTACTTTCGTTTGCTCACAAATATCAAAATGAATATCTCAATAATCTGCCCTTTCCCCATATAATAATCGATAATTTCCTCCCTTTAAACATTGCCAATCATTTAGAGAAACACTTCCCATCAAAAGACGAGCAAAGTTTTGCTATGCAAGACAATGATCACCAAAGTTTAAAAATTGGAAGGACGCAGGACAAAAAGTTTAAAAATATAAGATCTGACCTCGTTCACTTTCTCAATGAACTCAACGGAATTCACTTCATTGACTTTCTTGAACAACTGACAAAAATAAGAGGACTTATTCCTGACCCCCATTTTAAAGGGGCCGCTTTTCATCAAACTTTACCAAAAGGAAAACTTGATATTCATGTAGACTTTAATTTTGATAAAAAAAGACACCTTTACAGAAGAATTAATGTCCTTCTTTATTTAAATAAAAAATGGGAGGATAACTATGGTGGGCATCTTGAGTTGTGGGATCACTCTACAAAAACATGTCACAAAAAAGTTCTTCCCCTTTTTAATAGATGTGTCATCTTTAGTACTAGCTCTAACTCTTACCACGGACATCCTCTTCCACTCTCATGTCCTACCAACAGAACAAGAAAATCTATCGCAACTTATTATTATACTGTTGAACCTGGCCCCAATATGAGTGAAACACCTCACTCAACCATATGGATTAATTAAATATGCCTGATATAACAATTAAAGTTCAAAACATATCAAAAACATATAAAATGTATGATTCAAAAAAAAATAGATTCAAAGAATCTTTCTCTTTTGGAAAAAAAAACCTTCACCAAAAATTTCATGCACTCAATAATATTTCATTTGACATAAAAAAAGGCGAAACTCTTGGAATCGTTGGTAAAAATGGATCTGGAAAGTCCACTCTTTTAAAAATCATAACAGGGGTTATATCTCCTTCGACAGGAAAAGTAACCACCCAAGGAAAAATCTCCTCTCTTCTAGAGCTAGGGGCAGGGCTTAACCCCAACCTTAGTGGTATTGAAAACATAGAGTTTAAAGGCACACTTTGGGGGCTCTCTAGGAAAGAAATTGAAGAGAAGAAAGAGAGTATAATTAATTTTTCAGAGTTGGGAAATTTTATATATGCTCCCATAAAATCATATTCAAGTGGAATGTATGTTCGTTTGGCCTTTTCAATGGCCATCCATGTCGACCCAGATATTCTTATTATCGATGAAGCACTTGCTGTTGGCGATGAAGCATTTCAGAAAAAATGCTATGATAAAATTCTTAATTTTCAAAAACAAGGAAAGACAATTCTTTTTGTTACTCATAATACAAGCATTATCCCTCAATTATGCTCTCGGGCCATTTTGCTAAATCAAGGAGAACTCGTTGCGGATGAAAGTCCCAAGAAAATAGTCTCTCTCTACCACTCTCTCTTGCTTAACAACACCACTGATAATTCTGCAACTCAACCAAAAGAAGAAGAACCTTTTTTCTCTTCTCATACTACAGAAAAAAAAGATTCTTATAATATCGATGATTATGATGCAGGTCTTGTAAGCAAGACAAGGTTTGAATACCCCTTTACAAAAGCACAAATCCTAAATGCTTATATCAAAGACAAAAATGGAAAAAATGTTAATATTCTTCACGTAAGAGAGCAATATCAATACTGCTTTGATGTTATTTTCCATGAAGACTGTCAAAACATTCGCTTTGGAATGATGATTAAAAACTTAACAGGAATAGATATTTCTGGCTGTGGTATGCCTGACAGTTCGACAATATATGATTTCAAAAAAAATGAAAAAGTAACCTTTGTTCATCAGTTCGAATGCCTTGTTTCAAAGGGGTTTTATTTTTTTAATGCAGGCATCATTGAAATGCCGCTCAATAAACAGGAGTTCTACATACATCGTATAATCGATGCTTTAATGGTAAAAGTTGTCAATTCAAAGAGAACAAATCACACAGGGCTTATTGATTTGAAGTTCAAGGCCTTCCTTGATCGTAACCAGGAAAGCATGCTCTAACAGCATCAAACTTCACTATGCCTCTTTCTACTAAAATAAAAATAATAATATCTGAATCTAATAAAGATTGTTGTCGAAAAAAGTCACAATCTCTCATATCATCACTCATGTAAGACTTAACAACATTAAAAGAACTTGGAAGAAATTTAAGTAAATTAATTCCATAAGAATCTCTTACGAGAGATACTGTCTTCTTATTTAAAGAATGATCATAAGTATATTTCTCATAAGAAAAATTACCATCATTTGATATTCTACTCTGATGAATACTTCTCCTGTTAAAATAAGTCGAAAAAGACTCACTCCAATCACCATAAATATTAATCATTCTAACTAAGTCTGGATTATAGTTTTGCCTCCCTACTTCGAAATCTTTCTCAATTTCAAAACCATCATTTTCTTCCTGAATCTTCTTCATTAAATTCAAATAAGCGATATAGGCACCTTTGTCATTCCAATGGGAGTCTCTTTTAAAATACAACCTCTCATTACTTTCAGAAAAGTCATCTAGGACAGAGATATTATTAACGTCTTCTTTTTTTAGTAATAATTCAAACTCCCTTAAAAAGAATCCTTCTTTTTTCTTCTTCAATAAAACGTTTTCGCTATGCATATTTATCTTAGAAGGAATAAACAAGAAATACACTTGTTTGCCCTTCCCTTTGAAAAATTTCTGCAAACGAATAATTCCCTCTTTGAAATCATTTATTTTTTCATCACTATAAAGGTTGTGATAAATGGCCAAATTGGTTCCTGACAAAAAATAGAACCAATTATTTCTCCCAATATGCACTTCCTTTACACGAGATTCCTTGAAAAAATAAAAGTAGAAACTATTGAGAGCTTTGGTAAAGGGAATCCTCAAAGAAAGACCATCGTTAAACTGTTTTTCAATGTCGATAAAAAAATTTTTATCTAAAATCCTATCCAAGGAAACACCTTTTACTTTATAAAGTTTTCGCCCCTCTGTAAGAGAAAAATCTTCTTTCTTAAAATTTATAAAAAAAGAAGATATTTCAAAAAAAGAAAAAATAAAAAAAAGTACAATTAAAAACTTATTCATAATCAAAATCTAAAGTAAATAAAAGGGTTGTAGGAGTTTGTAGATAAAAATATCATCGATAAAACAAAAACAAAAAACAAAAACACAGGACTTTTTTGGAAAAAGACCTGTATCCTCATTGAGACAAAAAGAGAAAGACATAATGCTATGGCAAGAAAAAAGAGATGAGAGTTTCCGATCTCAGCTACAAAATCAAACCCTCTTAAATCAAAAAGATTTCTATAAACAATCATTGCCTCTTTTAAATTCTCGCTCCTAAAAAGAACCCATCCCAAAAGGACAACAACAAAAGAATAAAGATTACTAAAAGAGCTAATTTTTTTTAAATATTTATGTAAAAACAACTTCTCCAAAACCAAAAAAGACCCATGGTATCCTCCCCATAAAACAAAATTCCAACTAGCTCCGTGCCAAAGTCCGCAAAGAAAAAAGACAATCCATAAATTTAAAAATGAACGCCCTTGCCCTTTTTGATTCCCCCCCAAGGGAATATAGAGATAATCTCGAAACCATGTAGAAAGTGAAATATGCCATCTTCTCCAAAAATCTTGAATAGAAGATGATCGATAAGGTGATAAAAAATTTTCATTAAATTGAAAGCCAATCATTCTTCCTAATCCGATGGCCATATCTGAATACCCTGAAAAATCAAAATAAATTTGCATCGTATAAGAGAGCATAAGAATCCAAGTTGACAGGAAACTTCCTTCTATAATCGATAGATCAAGAAATGCCTCGTCTACAAAAGATGAAACTTGGTTGGCAATAAGAACTTTTTTCCCAAGACCTATAATAAAACGACTAAATCCCTCTTGAATATTTTCAAAATTATAATGAAAAACATTAAAGTCCTCTTCAATATCTTCATAGCGAACGATAGGACCGGCAACTAACTGGGGAAACATAGAAACATACCCCGACATCTTAATAAAGGAATTTTCAACATCCCTGCCTAGCTTAATTCTATGATACATATCAATCACATAACTCATGCCTTGAAAAATAAAATAACTAATACCTATCGGTAGAAGAACCCCTTCAGCAAGAGAAATATTTGTTTTAAATAGAGCATTAAATTCACTTACAATAAAGTTTGCATATTTATAATAGAACAAAACAGCTAAGTTAAAAAAAACAGAAAAAAAAAGTATTTCTTTTCTCATTTTTTTCCATCTCAACATTAATTCAACAAAGATGAAATTAAAAAAAATAGAAAAGATCATTAAAAAGAGAAGCATTCCTTCCCCAAAAAAATAGAAGAATAAACTGAAGAAAAGAATTGAAATATTTCTTAAATTACTTCCTTTAGGAGAGATCTTTTTTAGTAAGAAAAGGAAAAACAAAACTAAAGGGAGAAAGAAATAAATGAAAATATTCGAACTAAAAACCACGCTATTCTTCCATGATATTTAACAAATTTATAATTGATAGATAGTATAATTCAAAGTAAAATTTAACAATCATTTAATTCACAACAGGTCACCCATGAGTTCAAAAATAAAATTCAGCCTAATCTCTCTTCTTATGGCCAACGTCATTTACTTCATCTATTTGGCCTGTCCCAATATACCCAAGGGAAATCAGTGGGACTACATAGAAATCTATCTTATGCCCTTTTATGAAAATTTCAGCCTTGCTAATCTTTGGAGTGATGGAACTCACCCCTATGCCTTATCGGCCCTATTGTTTATCCTCAACTCTCTTCTTTTTTCTCTCAACTTTAAGGCCGAAGCAATCTTCTGTGCGCTTTCGCTCATATTCATCTACCAACTTATCGATTCTCAATACTTAAAAAAATATGCTCACTGGGGCCTTGCTCTTATTATCATGGGGGCCATTTTTCACATACCTAACATTGTAATCTATACCTGGTCTCTAAGTACCATTAGCTTTCTCAATATTTTTATCTATTTAGCTATTCTGATTTATTTTGTAAAAACAAAAAACAAACGCCTCTTTTCTTCTTTTGCAATTCCTCTTCTTTTTATTTTGTTAAATAAAAATTTTGCCACCCTCGCTATTATTTCTATTATTTTTACATTGATTTATTTAAAAGAAAAAAAAGAATTTATCTTCTCTCTCTTCTTTTCTCTTGTAATAGGCGAATTAATTTTTAGATTTTTCATTCACCCTCCTGTAACAAATCTAACAATGAGCATTAATAAATTTTTCTCTTATTATTTTCAACTTATTAGTATCTTTACTCTGCATTGCGTAATGCCTGTTAATCTATTACTTGAAAAATATAGTGTCGATATTGAAATAATAAAAAAACTTTCTTATATAAGCTTCTTTTTTACCTTTATTGTCTTTGCTTTAAATTTAAAAGAAAAAGATAAAGAGAAAAATATTCTCTCCTTTTCTTTTATGACCCTTGCTCTATTATTCAATGCAGCAATTTGTCTTTATCGAGTCTATGATGAAAAGCAAATTTTCATGGCCATGAGTCCGCGCTATGCAAGCATTCATTTAGTAGGAAGCTTGGCCCTTTTTATGGCCTTAAACAATCTCAAGCATTACAAAATATTCAAAACTATTAATCCTATTATTTATATTTCTTACTTTATTTCTATTTGCATCCTCAATGAACACAATTGGGCAAAAAAAGGTGGACTCATCTATGATGAGATGAAGACAAAAGAAATACTGATAAATAATTCATTCACCGATTCTTTCAAGAATATGCCTTTTCACTATAAAGGTCATGTTAGCAAGGAGAGGTTTAAAAAAAGTATGTCGTTTCTTAAAGAAAAAAATATGTCATTTTATCAAAAAAAAGAAGGTCCGAAATGAAGGAAATTTTACTGCAAAAACCATTTTTCTATAATGGCTTTCAACACTTAGTAGGACGGGATAAAATTCTAAAAAAACTATGCCAAGACTATATTATGGCAAAAGAAAGTGATTGTATTTTAGATGTTGGTTGTGGGACTGCAAATATCATTGATTTTCTACCAAATAGCTGTCCTTATGATGGAGTTGATTATGACTCTTACTACATAGAGCATTCAAGAAAAAAACATATTAACAGGAAGAACACTCACTTCTTTAAAAAAGATATTGATGAAGTGAAAAATGATATTACAAAAAAATATGATCTCATTTTAGTTTTAGGAGTTTTTCACCATATTGACAATGAAAAAGTATCTTCTTTTCTTCATCATACTTCAAAAAATATCCTAACAAAAGAAGGAAGACTTATTGTTATTGATAATGTTCTTACAGAATCTCAATCATTTATCTCTCGCTATATTATCAAAAAAGACAGAGGACAATTCATAAGAAAAGAAAATGATTACATTCAACTATTTAAAGGATATTTTAAAAATCATTCTTATGACATAAGAGATGATTTATTGAATATTCCCTATACTCATATTATTACAACTTGCTCAAACTAATTTTTTATTTTCGCAAATAAAGATAATATTTATCATTCTCTATACTGCTTAAAACAAAATTATTAATAATATATTCATAAATTAACTTATTATCTTTTATAAAAAAATACCCTGCCTTCGTTGTTATTTTTCCTTTCGATAAAAGGACATAAGCAACATTGCTCTCTTTTATCCTTTGAATTTCTCGACGTTGAAAATCATCACTTCTAGGCCATAGAGCATAGAAGGCCCAAACAGGAATTTTTTGATTTAAAACAGCATAAGCACCAGGCATAAAAGGCAAAAACAATCCCTTTCCTTCTTTTCCATATTTACTATCCAACTCATAAAGAAGATTTACATCTTCTGCAACAGAAAGAGGAACTTCAATTTCACTTCCTGAAATTTGAACTTTTTGACAATTTTTATAAATAAGACATTGATAAAAAGGTTTTACTGAAACAACAGTCAAGAAACTTATAACACATATTGATACTACATAGATTAGCTTACGCTTAATCATGCTATTTGTTTCAATAAAAAAAAGAAGACCTAGAATCAAAGGAATAACAGACTGCGACAAGTGTGGAAAGTCGGCCCTCGAATAAGCATGATGTAAATAAAAAAAGGAAATCAAAAAAGAAGAAAACAAAAGAGAGCTCTCCTCTCTTTTCATACTTCTTGCCTTTTTTATTAGAAAACCAAATAAAAAAAGAGAAAAGAAAGGAAGAGAAATATAAAAAAGACTAACGAGAAAAAAATGAGACTTTTGAAAAAAATCTTGCCTTGAAAGATAGTTCCAATTGAGAGACCAAGGAGTTGGAATTGGCCGTGAAAGATTTGTTTCTCCAAGACCTATTATTTGTATGAAAGATTCTATGTAAGCATAAAGAAAACCTTCTTTAAGAAAAGACAAAAAAATTAAAGGAAGAAGACCTGTCAAAAATCCTAGAAAAAAATCAAAGAAAGATCTCGCCAAAAAGACTTGTCTCTCTCTTAAAAAAAAACGAAGAAATATCAATGATAAAAAAAGAGAGGGTAGAAAATAAACAAAGTGATTTTTTCCACAAATTAATAAAATTGATGAAAAAAAACCAACAAAAAAACATCTTTTCAATGGTCTTAAAAGAAATGTTTTCAACATCAATATACTTGCAAGCGAAACTGTTATATCAAATATTTTATGTCTTGGATTCATCCAACAAACAACAATAAAAACAAGAAGGAAAAGGATTTTTTTACTACGAGCAACAGAGGGAATTAAAAAATAAGTTAAAACAATTCCAATAAAATGAAGAATGTATATTGCAAAACGAAATGAATAAAAGCTGCTATTTCCTACTAACTGCATAATCAAGGAAATAAAATAATATCTCCCTGGGTCATAAGACATAAAATCTCTCATAGGCGCTTCACTCAAAAAGACTCTCTGTGTCCCATACCAAAGGAAACCTTCATCCCAAAGACTCATGTCAAATTTAAAGTCAAAAAAATACAACAAAATCATCCATAAAAGTGATAGAGATAAAAAAAATATAAAGTTTTTATTTTTTTCTAAAACAAGAGGAATCTCTGTTTTCATAAAACACTCCAGAAGCAAAAGATTCTATTTTTTTTAGTCTAGGATAATACCCTCGTTTATGAAGCTCGCCAATAGACCAACTATTCAAAAACAAGTAACCAGACTTAAAAGGAAGACTAACTTCAACATTATCGATAAGGTGCAAGACAGATACCCCTATTCCACTAGGAACATTTTTCATTATTTCTCCCATTAGCTCTTCATCTGGGGTATTAATTAAAAGGGTGTTACACCATCTCTCTTTTAATGGATCAAACACTATTTTCTTTCTTATTTCTAAAAGATGATCACTTTCTTTTAAAAAGTTATTTTTTTTAATTTGATGGGAAAATGGTAAAAAGTAAAAGGCCGACAAAAACTGAGCTGCTACAATAAAAAGAAAAAAAGCATTCTTTTTTCCTCCTGCAATCAAAAGAGCAAGTGACAAGACAAGAGACGGTGCTAAGAACCTCAGGTCCCTCCATCCTCCAACCTCATATAAAAACAGCAGCATCCCCAATGATAAAGACAAAATCATCAAAGACTCTCTTCTAAAAAAATTTTTTTTATCAAAAAGAAGGGCGTAAAAAAAAACGATCAGCAGCTCTATTCTGAAAAAAAAGGGGATAATCTCACTTCCCTTATAAAGAAAAAAGTATTTTTTTATATTATTTAAAAATATAAAGAAAAAATCATTCCAACTAGCAAAAGAAGGACCCAGGATAAATGCTATCAACTTATTAAAAGGAGTTATTCTACTGTAAGGCGGCAAAATAAACTTCATCCAAAGTAAAGAAAACAAAAATATTAAAATAACTTTTTTGTCTTTAAGGAAAAGAAGAGCAAAACAGATAACCCCCCATGAGGCCCTCAGCATTGTCGAGACAAAAGAGAAAATCCAAAAAGGGATCTTTCTTTTCTCTCGCAGATAAAAAATGGCCACGGATATCAAAATACTAATACTATAATTAAGGGATTCCTGCATTAAAGAGAACATGAAATTATAAAAAGGCCAAAAACTCAAAAGAAAGAAGGAGAATATAAACATTTTAAGAAAATTATTTTTTAGAACAATGAAGTTAAAAGTAAAAAGCGATAAGAAAGAAAATAGAGCATTAAAAAAGAGAGGAAGAGTATAATGCTCTCCCCAGAGAAGCATCATAAATGCTCCTATCATGGGGAAAAAAGGACCATGAGGACCAAAAGTGAAAAAGGGAACAAGGGACTTCTGTTCATTGATAACTGTATATCCACTTCTAAAACCAGCATGATAGAAATTTCTTATTTCATTCCAATAGTGCACCTCATCGGAGTAATATGGTTGAAAATAAGAAGGATCGAAGTAAAAAGAAAAAATAAAAAAAGAAAGCAATAAGGGTGCAAGAGAAAAGATAAAACTGAAAATAATTCTTTTTTTATTTTCCTCTAAATATTGCAATTAAGGACTCCAGTAATAAGGTATAATATTTGATATATACCAAAAAATTCCCGATATAAAATGAATCCCTATTATAAAAAATAGAATATATCTTTTTTTTCTCTTCTCTTCTTGTGAGTTTTTTTTCAAGAAAAAGGAAAGGCAAGAAAAAAGAAGAAGAAAATAAGATATTTGAACTGACCACCAAAAGTTCCCTGCTCCACTTTCTCCCTGGCCAACACGATCATAAAGAAGATAGGCATAAAGAATAGAGAGTAAAAACATAAAAGAACTTACTTTCACCTTCATATTTCCCATCATCTCTTTTCCATAGAAACATAGCATTGAGAGAGGAAACAGAATAGATAAAAGAAGCTTGGGAAAAACAGTCCATAATTGAGAAAAGTAGAGATAAATTTGAAAAGGTGCAATACCTAGAGAGTTTTTACTTCCTCCTGAATAGAACCCCATGTACTGCCAGATTAGAATTAACCCTGAGGGAATAAAGATAAGAAGACTTACCAAATACCATCGCTTAAAATTTTCTTTCTTTTTTTTTGTTGAATAGAGCAAGATTAAAAAGACAACAGGGAGCAGGGCAATGGAATAATTTGGTTTTGTAATGATACTCAATATTGTTGTCAGAACAATAAGAAAAATATTTTTACGGCCTATTTTTTTTAATACTGGTTTTTCTAAAAATTGACAGACAAGAAAAAAATTAACAAGAGCAATAGGTTTAAGTAAAATGATAGAGGGATTGTGATAAACATTAGAAGTGAAGTATCCATAATAAAGATGATTATCAAAAAAAAACAGCAATGTAACGGGATGTGATATTAAAATAAAAAAAACGAAATAAACCATTTTCTTATTAACTGTGGACGAATTTTCTTTTGATAAAAAATAAAAAAGAAAATAAGAGGTAATGAAAACAATCAAAAATATAACAAGCATTGAATTCACTACTGGTGAAGCCGAAGTTATCCAATTCATCAAAATAAAAACTATCTGATAAAGAAAATGAGGGGGGGCATCTCCTCCTCTCGTCATACTTTCTGCAACTATCGCATGTCTATTAAAATCACTTCCAAAAGACATCTTAACATATACAGCATAGGCATATAGAGAAGAGAGAAAAAAAGATGTTAAAAACCAAGAACACCTTTTTTTCATTTACTTATCCTCAGCAGTTAGTTCCATTCTCGCAAACGGATGATTCCAATGAATTTATAATGACCAAAAGAGAGAGGTTTAAATACCAAGGCATCTCCCTGGCAAAGCCAAGGTGTTATAAAATCTATAAGATCTAGTACTCTTCCATGAGATGTTAATATTCTATTGCTACCTTCGGGGATAGGTCTATCAAAAATCCTATAAAGCTCTTCTCTTAAAGCAGGAATTTCATGAGGGAATCTCATCGTCCCATAGATTAATGAGCGAGAAATTTCAAAGTCATCGCCCTCTGATAAAATGGATGCCATTTGTCTTGTTCTGCAAGTAGGACTTGAGATATAGTCCGAAATAATAATATTCTCTTTTTTTATTTTTTCTCTTATCATTTCTGATTGGACAATTCCATTTTCAGTCAGAACAGTACCATCAATGCACTCCCCATCATTATCGATATCAGATAAGGGACCAGGAGTTCTTGCGGCACTGTTTCTTTCAGTATGCCTAAAGAAAACAACGTATCCTCCTTGCTTAAGGACATCAATTCCAATGTGCATTTCTTGGTTAGTCTCTCTACAACCTTCAACACCCCATGAAACTTTTAACGGAAACAAAAATAAAAGATGAAGAATCAAAAAAAATTTAAATATCATGGCCTTCTCCTTATTATCTACTTAATAACTTAATCCATTAGAGCAAAATTAAAAAAAGATGACAATTAAAATTGTACCTTACATAAAGAGATGAGTGGAAAGATAATTCTTTATGTAAAGTATTCCTGTAATCACATGCCCTGTAAAAATAAAGCAACAAAAAAAGAACCTTTTGTCTCTTTTCTCGCTTAATAAAACCTTAAATGAAATGACAAAAAAAACATAAATAGACATGAAGTAAGTCCAGAAGAAATTTCCATCATAAAACCGATTCATCTTCTCTGCAAATAAAATACAAAAAAGAGCTGATGTTAATTGAAAGATGAGAAGCTCTTTCTTTTTTCTATAGAAAAAGAAGACACATAGAGGAAATAAGTTTGCCAAGAGATAAGATAGAAAAGGAGAAGGGCTATAATGATTCCAAACGGCAAATGGCCGAATTTCCACTCCATTTCCTCCTGTGTAATAAAAAGTATACTGAAAATAAATGAAGGCCAGGGAAATAAAAGAGCAAGCAAAGAAATGCTTTTCTTTAAAAATCCATGATGCTTTTTTTATTGATAGCAGAAAATAAAAAGGAAGAAAAGACATAGCAAAGCTAGGTTTTATGAAAACAGTCAAAGGAACAAGATAGAAAAAGCACTTCCTCTTTTTTTCAATAATTTCATAATAAAGAAAAAGGGCCACTGGTTTTAGTAAAACAAGAGTCGGGTTATGATAGATGGCCACGCCTCCCGTTCCTGCATAAAAATTTCCTAAAAAAAAATTTGAAAAAAAGGCCGGAGAAATATTAATTAAACATGAAATGAAGAGAGAAAGAGATCTGTTCTTTATTCCAATAATTCTTTCTGTTATAGATACACTCAAAACAAATAAAAGAAAAAGTAAGATTGAGACACTTCTTTCATAAGAAAGAAATAACGTTATTTTTAAACCTGCTGCGAGAAGATGAAAAAAGGGATGGGCTATAAGCTCCCCCTTTTCTACAAGGGCCTTAATTATTTTTGTATGTCCTGGAACATCTGAACGCAAAATGCCTAATGATTGTTGCCTAAAGATCTCATAGACAAAATAAGATATTAAAAGAGATATTGAAATATAAATATAGTTGATGATTTTTTGATTTATTTCTATCTTATTTTCTTCTCTCACTTATGAACACCTACAATTTTTTCATCAAAAAAAATCATTCTCGTTTGATGACACTTATCTTCTTTCAAATAAGGTGAAATATATCTTGCCTGTATTTTAAGCTCTTTGATTTTTATAAATCTCTCTTTTTTCTTTTCGAAGAGATTAATCTGATAAAAATCAATGTCCTCAATATCATATCTCAACAAACAAACATAATGAGATATAATTGCTGTAAAGTCCTCTTTTACAAAAATATCTTTTCTTATAAAGTTTAAAAATATCTTAAAGTAGTGAGAGTACAAAAGAACCTCATTTCTCATAAGAGGAGCTCTCTCTCCTTTTTCATTGAGAAAAGGCAATGTTTGTTCATTTCCTTTTTTATCTACCTCCACAATTGTAATATTGATATTGGCCATTTTCAGATGATCTTTATTAATAACATCTACGCTTTTCTGCCCTAACCCTCTTAGTATAAATTCTATCTTTTTCTTATAAAAATAAAAAATATTATATTCAACTTTTTTCACAGACTCATAGCGGATAACATATGCCATATGAGAAAATATAAAAAGAGAGAGAATCCCTGTTATCAGATAAATTTTCTTTTCTTTTTTCTTATCTAAATTATTTTCTTGTTCTATTGGTCTTTGAGAAAGTAAAAAAGAAAAAAACATAATCCATAAACATATTTCGGCATAGGGAAGATAAGAGAGATGAAGAAGAATTGCTCCCATTAAAAAGAATAAGATTCCTTGCACAAAAACAAAAATTCTTCCTATTTTAAAAAAGAGAAGAGGAAACAAAAAAAGCTCCCAAAAAGACTGTACGAGCAAGGATACTTTACAAAAAACATCATATAAGAGAGGTGAATAATGATAAAAATCATGAAAAATCTGATACTCTTTTACCCAAAAAGGTGACATGAAGTAAACTTGCAAAACGTTTAAATCTAACCAGTTTTTATCACCTAAGTGAAGAATCATTGCATGAAGACAAATACACCAAAAAAGAAACATTGAAAAATAAGAAATTAATTTTTTAATAAAAAAATGACTAGGAACAAAGAAAAGAACAAACTTCTTTGTTCGCGAGAAAAGAGAGTCGATAGAAAAAATATTACCAGAGCCATAAATTAACAACAACAAAAGAACTAAAATGTTTACTTGATTAGCGAGGTTGGTCTGAACGGTCATATATGTTTGTGACAGATATAAAATAAAAATACTCAAAGGTGTTAGAAGACCGACTATTAAAAACAGAGAGATTATGGAGTAAAAAAAAGCATATTCTCCTGTATTGCCAATCACTAAGTGAGGAGATCCTGCAATATCAAAAAATCGAATAAAAAGGATTGTTCCCATTATTACACGGCAAAAAACAAGAATAATATTAAAGTATTTATTTTTCATGTAAATTTTTTTTAGAAAAATTATTAAACAAAAAATCAGCAAGCTTATAGAAAATATTATACTTAACAAAAGAGATGAGTTTCTCCTCTATAAAAAAAGAAAAAAGAAAAGAGATGACGAAAATAAAAAGAAGAGTCATCACAAAGCAAAAAAATATTGTCATGGGTATTGATGAAAAATTTGTTTTTCCATAGGAGAAAAGTAAAGAAGAGAAGGAAGATAAAATAACAGCATGTAGTATATACAAAGAAAAAGAAATACGTCCCAAAAAAGAAGATATTTTTCCACTGAAAATTCTCTGTAATGCGGGAAAAGATATTACTCCCAAGAAAAAAAATGTCACAATCACAAATCGATAAAAATCATGAGTGAAGAACATTGCTTTACGAGATAAGAAAAAAAATCCTATAGAGCAAAGACTTAGGAAGAAATAAATTTTCTTTGCTTTATTTGATAAAAAAAAATTTGTCTTGCAGTAAATATCACTAAAAATAACTCCCATAATAAAATTACAATACATCCAAGGCCATGCCTTAAAATAAAATAAAATGAAAAAAAATGAGACAATATAACCACAGATTCTCCCTCTCTTTTTTAAATTTAAAGAGAGGAAAAAAAATATGACCTGAGAAGCATAAAACTCAATGGGAATAGACCAGAGGGCGGGATTATAAGAATAAAAATCTTTTTTCACCAAGATTGAATCAATAAAAGAAAAAGAGAGTACTTCTTTTAAACTTATATCAAATTTAAAGAAATAGGCCAAAGCAGGGTTTTCTTCATTAAAAATAAGCCCACAAGAGATAATTAAAAATGTAAATAATGTAGAAAAAAGAATGGGAATAGAAAGACGAAAATAGCGAAAAATAAAAAGCTTTAGAAGCTTACGAAAATCTGAGTATAAAAAAAAATGAGAGCTTAATGAAAATCCACTTAGCATAAAAAAAAGATAGACGGCGCTATGGCCACTAAAAAAAAGATGTAAAGGATTATGGTAATTGGGATAAAACTGAAGGACAAAAGCGGCAATGAAGTGAGTTATTAAAACTACTAATGCCGCCCATCCTCTTAGACCATCTAAAAAAGTAATTCTCATTAATTAAAAAAAGCGGGAGATAGTACCAACGAACTCAAAATTGCTATTTCCCATAGGTCTTATCACTGCGACATCTCCCATTCCAAGAGGTTTTGGAGGCATTCCAGTAATTTCAAGAGACTCAATAGTATTATTATGCCCTGAAATAACTCTGTTTGTACCAGCAAGAGCAATCGGGTGAGAAAAATGGTAGTTTAAAATGGGTTTCATTCGATCATTTTCTTCTGCACTTTTTGCATACTTATATAAAATCTCTGCTTTTATTTCATAAAATTTTCCAGGAAAAGCATAATACATAAGCTGACGGCATCGACAAGAAGGACTGCTTAAAAACTCACTAATGGGAATATTATTGCTTCTAAATCTTTCCCCCATTCTTTTTGCTTCTTCCACACCGCGCACACTTAGACTTGACCCCGTAATGCAATGTGAAAATCGATCGGCCCTCACAAGCGTATCTCCTTCAAGTGATCCTCTGCTGGTATGCCTAATCATCAAAACATACCCACCTTCTTTTATTAACTCAATTAACTCTTCATTCGAATAAGAAAAAGAGCTAAAACTACTCATCATCAATGATATAAATAAAAGAAATCTCATCATTTTACTCCTGTTTTTTTTCAAATCATAAATTTAAAAAAACAAGATGACAAGAATTTTGCCTAAAAAGGAAGTATTCGAACTTTAGGAGTTTTAACTTTGAAAAATGAAACTTTCTCGCTTGCATGACATTTGTTACAACTTTCTCGTAATTGAAGAAATTGCTCTTTAAAATCGCTAATATTTTTTTTCTTAAGAGAAGATTTAAGTTTATTAAGACTTGCTAAGAAAATTTTTGCATTCCCCGCTCTTTTTGGTCTTCGCTCTATACCAAGTTTGATGGTTTTTTCGATTTTTCCCAATTGATAGCTGGCATTTTCCCAATTCTCATCCATTCCGGCCCAAAAAAGTTCAGTATAGCGCATCCCTACTTCCATCATGGTCATGTCAAATCCGCGCAAATGCTTCGCCACTTTCTCCATCTGCTCACCGCTAGGAAGCGTTGTAAGCCAGTCAGAGCTTTTTGCATGAGATAAATTGATGCTGATCCCCCAAAGGAAGATCAGCATTAAAGAAGAGGAAATCCTCATGATTCTTTTTCCTCACTCTCAGTTCTTGCAACATAGCGTTGAAGGAAGAGAAGAATGAAAGGCGCTGCATAACTACATCCACGCTCCATAAATTCAAATCCACCATAAAAAGCACCTGCTACAGGGAAAAGCATCTCTGTTGCTATTTTCCAAAGAGCGATAAAAACAAGTAAAAGAGCAGGTGACCAAAAAAGAACTAATAGTCCAAGACCTACTTCAGCAAGACCTAATCCCATCATGGCATTTTGTGTACTACCAAAAAAAGCTGAAAGACCTGATCCATCATAAAGCTTCATAAGACCCATTTTATTATCAATAACCCCAAAAGCGCCATGACCTACCATGTAAGAAGCGATAATCCATTTAAACATTTTCACAAATTTCTGTGCCGCTTCTTTTGTCAGTTTTGGCACTTCTGTGATGCGCTCAAAAAGACCGTGGCTTTTTGCCGTCATATTCATAAACATAAGCATGGCCAAGGGAACGCCAAAATTGTAAGAGCGCTCGAAGACTTCTGAGATGCTCTCTCCTGCTAATGGACGAAGCCAGGCCGTGAAAAATCCCCAAACGGCCATATAAACGAGATAACCTTTCATAGGGATGAAAAGAGCAGAAAGTCCCATAAAAATATCTAGTGTTCCGACAATAGGCATGAGCTTCCATCCAATTTCGCTACTAATCCCCATGGAATTAAAATAGGGAAGCCATCCTTCTTTCGTAATAACACCAAAGGCCCCATGCCCAATATATTCCCAGCAAACAAACATTCTAAAAAGCCACCAGATGGCCGTCTCTTCTGAAACTGCAGTAAGAACTGAAGTGCGAATTCCTTTCACCTCAGTGTTCATTGTTGATACTTGCGACATTTCTCATCTCCTTATGATTAGCATTGTCATTTTTCTTTACCTCTATTCTAAAGGCAGGTAGATAAATTCAAAAACAGGGAAATTATCGCCTTTTCTCATATTGATTTAGTAAGTTAAAAATGACATTATTTCACTTATGAATCAAAAAACCTTTAAACTCTCTATAGTTACAACTGTTTTCAAATCAGAGAAATACCTCAAAGAGTTTAATCGCCGCATTCAAGTGGAAGCAAAAAAAATAACAAATCACTGGGAAGTGATTTATGTCATTGACGGATCACCTGATGATTCTTATGAAATTCTTAAGACACTAGGGGGGCCCCTTAAAATCATTAACTTGTCGCGTAATATTGGACACCATAAGGCCATTGCCACAGGTCTAAAGTACGCCACGGGTGACTATATTTTCTTGATTGATTGTGATTTGGAAGAACCCCCTGAAATGCTTCTTCCTTTTTGGGAGAAAATGCATACGGCCAGTGATATTGATGTAGTTTATGGTGTGCAAAAAATCCGCAAAGGATCATTTGGCGAGAAGTTTTTTGGTGATTTGTTCTACCGCTTATTTAATTTTGTTTCAGATGTGCAAGTTCCCCAGAATCTTATTGTTATCCGCCTGCTAAAAAAGAAATTTCTTCAAAATTTTCTTCGCTTTAATGAAAAAGAGATAATGCTGGGGGGACTTTGGGCGCTAACTGGTCATCGCCAAGAGCCTTTTTTAGTGGAAAAAGAGGATTCTGGAGAGACAACTTACAATTTAAAAGTAAAGTTAAAACTCCTTATTAGCTCCATTACTTCTTTTTCTTCTAAACCTCTTTATTTTATTTTTTTAACAGGGCTCTCTGTTTTTGCCATCTCTCTTTGTTATGGAAGCTTTATTCTTTTTTCTAAAATCTTTTTTAACTGGGGAACTCCTGGTTATGCCTCTCTGATCTTCTCTATTTGGCTTTTAGGTGGGCTAACTCTTCTTTCTCTTGGTATTATTGGCATTTATCTCTCTAAAATGTTTGTAGAAATAAAAAATCGTCCCTTGGCCCTTATTGAATCTACTGTTGATCACACAGAGATGAAGGAATACTTTTATGACAAATCTTCTACCACTGAATCTTCTTCAGCATCTCTCTTGCCCTAAATGCCTACGAGAAGAGAGAGAGACAGATCTACTTTTAGAAGAGAAGGCCGTTGTATGTTCTTACTGCAGTGCTCTTTATCCCCTTAAAGAGGGGGTTATTATCTTTGAAGAGCTCAAACAGGATAAAAAAAGTGAAAGGCTTGAAAAGGTCTATAGTGCTTTCTGGGAAAAGGGAAATGATCTTTTTTTAGAACAAGATTACAATGAACAAAATCAACTCTTAAAAGAGTGGAAGGGATATTTTGATAATGAAACTATTTTAGATGCGGCCTGTGGTAACGGTCGTTTTGCTAAAGAGTGGGTTGATGCTAAGGCCCAAGGTATTATTTTCTTTGATATCTCTGATTCTATTTTTCTCTGCCAAAAGCAGTTTCAGCAAAAATATCCTGATACTCCCGCTCTTTTTCTCAAGGCCTCCTTGTTAGAGATTCCTCTTAAAAGTAAATCTATCGGTTTCACTTGGTGTTCTGGAACAGTGGGGCTTTTGCACGATCAAGAAGTTCCCACAAAAGAATTGGCCCGTATCACGAAAAAGAATCTCATTTTAGGAGTTCTCACAGATCAGACGATGGCCGGAAAAATTTATATCGGGCTTAATATTATCAAACCCATTATCAATCGCATTAATAATTTAAATATTCTCTTTAAACTCTGTGGAATCATGGCCTATTTAATGGTGCTTTCTTTTAGAGTGCTGTACTTTCTTCGTTTAAATCTCTCTTTTCTTCCAAGGAAGTCTCTCGAAAAAATCCTTCAAGATAAAAATAACATTAGACGTATTCAGTGCAGTTTATTTGATCCTATGATTATCCCGAAAGTTATAAAAAAATCAGATAGTTTTTATACTGAACATGCAAAAAGTATGAATCAACTTATGGTGGAAACAAAAAGAGATTATCTTTGTGATTACTACCTCTTTGAAGAGAAAAATATCAACTAGACAATACTCTGTTTAAGATCTGGAAAAATTTTAATACTCTCTTTATATTTTTCTCGCACAATAGATCTTGCTGCAAGATAAGAATTACTTTCTAATTCACTCTCATTAAAAAGAGTACTTTGCATCCCAATAAAATTATGGTGCCCTATTTTTGCTTTACCCCCTATCATGGTACCAAGACAGATGAAATTATTATCACCAACAATACTGTGATGAGAAATTCCTACGTTGTGATCGAGATAATTAAAACACCCTATCTTTACTTCTGTATCAAGGGTGGTATTGGGTAAAACAATATTTCCCTCTCCTAGTTGAACGCTAGAGGAAATGGCCGCTTGCGGATGAATTAAATTGGGAAAAAATAAAAAAGAATTTTCTCGAAGTTTCAAAATAAGATCATATCTTGCTTCTAAATCACTATATCCTATAGATAAAAAAACGGCCGTTTTACTTTTTAAATTCAAAAGATCTTCAAGATGATGTGTAACAATTCCCTCTTTAGAAGAAAAGTCATCGGCAATACCAATAATACTAAAATTTTCTTTTTGAAGACTAATAAGCTCTTTTATTTGCGGAAGAAGATTTCCTTGCCCATAGATGATTGCTTCTTGCCCTTGTGTTGACATAAATGCTCGCTTAATTTTTTGACGAAAAATAGTGTACTAAATCTTTTACCGAAGAGTGTAATTCTAATTGATCTTTCATTTTAACTTTTCGCTTAAAGATTTTCTCTAACGAAGAAATTAAAATCAAATGATTGAGAGAGTCCCATTCCTGAAGCTTATTTTTATCTAAATCCCATAACTCTTCATCACTCTTCTCTAAAGAAAAATGCTCTCTAAAAGAAGAGAGGATTTTTGACTGAACGTCTACATCCCATTCTCTCTTTTCAGATCGAGGGCCTGCCTCATTTTTTTCTTCTGTTTTATCTAAAGAAGAAAAATTAAAAATAGTTTGTTGCTTCTTTTTTATCTCTTTAAATGAGCCATAATCATCTCTCAATTGCTCAGGCCATTTTTTTTCTTCTATTCCATGTTGTAAAAAGAAAGCATACACAAAACGCTCAAGTCCAAAGGCCAGACAACTTGATGTCATAAAATGATCGTCGTCGGCCTTAACGCCAAAAGAGCGCCCAAAAAAATCTTGATGCCAGTTAATAGATCCAATGGACATCATTTTCTCACCACCAACATTAACTAAGAGTTCAAACTTAGACTGAATGGCACTCTGAAGGGCATTTTTGATTAAATTCTCAGAAGTAAAAAAAGGATCTGAGGCCGTCTGAATAAGTCCTTCAAAGTGAAAGTAATCAAAAAGATATTTACTAAAACTTTTAAATTTCTCTCTTTGCTGCAAGACTTTTTCTGATTTTCCAATAGAGACGACTTCTCTCATATGAAACTCATTGAGTCTATCTAACTTAAAATCTTTTGATAACTCATTTCGAAAAGATTTACTCAAAGAAGTAAATTCTCCTGAGGCCTTTTGATTTTTTAAGTTTTTATAAGCAAAGTAACAAGGATCACAAGTTGACGTCCCTAAGGCATAATGGGCCGGTGAAAGATGCTCGCTTTGCTCAATGGAGGTGAATTCTTTTCTTTCTTTAGCATAGAGGGCAGAGAAATCTCTCAAACTTTTTTGTTCTTGTTTGACAGCATGAACCATCATGATATTTTGCGGAAATTCTTTAAAGTAATCAATATCGCGAAATAATTCCACTGGCCAGAGAACAGGATAAACTTGCTCAATCGCCTTTATCTTTTGAGAAAAAGAATAAAGCAAAGAGTCGATAAACTGAAAAAAAAGAAGATAATCTTTTTGCAGAAGAAACTTTCCTGGTGAAAACTTCAAGATTCCTTGATTATCAATAAGCTTCTCATGAATTGAATCATGAATAGAGTTTTTGTAAGGTGCCTCATAGATCGTTTCTACTTCATAAGACTTTACCACGCCAAGCACTCTATCAATTTCACCTGCAAGATTTTCACAATCAAAACTCAAAGAGACTTTCAAGCGATTTTTTTCAATTTCAATAGAATCAAAGAGATACATTCGCTCAAGAGATGAATGCAAAAACTCCAACTGTTCTTTTGAAAAAGAAGGGAGATTAAACTCTTCTTTTCTCACTAATAACTCTCTTTCATTTCTTTATAGAGGGAAACAAATCCTGCAAGACGTCCTGAAATTTTGTCTACTTCAAGCCTCTTGTGAGGGTCAATGTCTTCTACTCCATGAACGGTGCTTCCATCATAAATCCCAATATCTCCAGGCATAAAAAGATCTTCAAGATAGACTCTCTCATCATCTCGATCAACAAAGGCCCCACCTCGCTCAAATTCTTTCCCCTCTCCCTTCTCTGACATCAAAATAAGAATCTGGTAAAAATCTGTTCGCTTTTCTTGGGCCACATCAATGAGAGTTGTATCACGATGAGAGACAAAAAAACCTCCCCCTTGCGGATAATGATGAATACGCGAGGCCATCCACAAACCATTTTCTTCTACACTATCGATAGCATAGTTGAGAGGTTTCCCCATCAAAAGGTTTCTTACCTGCCCTACTCGCTTAAAAATATCCCTCATTCCATAAAGATCTTCCGCCCATACAGGATTATAAAAAGTACGAAAGAAACGTGGAAAACTATTATACTTTTTAGTTACGCCTCCCACTAACATTTTTTGAAAGTTGCCTTGAATTTCAGAAGGATGCTCTCCTGTTGTGGGTCGATCATTTTCAATAGAAAAATTCTTCGTTAAAAGCTCTTTGGCACGCTTGATTTCATCAGGTTTTACAACACCTCTGATAGCAGCAAAAGTATCGCGCTTCATGGCCACGTGAACTTTATCGAGAGGAATATCATCTATCGAATCAACGTGAAAAATATTATCTTTGTACTTTTCTCTTACATTCATTTGGGCATCCTTCTTCTAAAAATTAGCAAACAACGGTTGTTCCAATCCCACTTTCTCTTAACTTTCCTTCCACAAAATCAACTGAATTGCGGCGAATACAGAGGGCCACCTCCATTTCATCTTTTAATTCAGTTGCTTTGGCCAAATCCACTAAGGGAAGTCCATTAAAATCACCTGTTCTAAATTCATCTATCACACAACTTGGCGCTTCATCTAATAAGTGCAGAAGAACGGCATTATAAAGTCCGGCCCCAAAAAGAGAGATTCTCTTGCCCTTCTCTTTGACATTCATCTTTAAAACATTTTCTTTTATTTTTTCCCAATATTTCAAATGTTCATTATACATTTTTAAATTTTCTTCATAAAAGGCCAGAGGAAGCTTTAATACTTCATCACTCTTTTTTTCTAAAGATAAAACATATTGCGTTGTGGAGACACAATCCATTTCTTTTTCTAACTTAAATCCAAGATGGCGAAGATAAAACAAAAAAGTCTCTTTGCTATAAGTATAAGAGTGATCCCAAATGTGAGGCGCAAAAGGCGAAGATTCTAAATGGGCCACTTCAATAGAGAGATACCCACCTACGCGCAAAATCTTTTGAAATGATTTCAATGTAGGATAGGTTTCTATCCGATTGAGAAAACCATGGGCCACAATAAGATCGCGTCCATTTTCTTCAAATTTATCGCGATGATAATAGTCTGAAACAAAAGCAACATTTTTTTCTTTTGCTTCCAAGTTCGCATCAAGAGAAGGATCGACGCCCAAACACTGTGCTTTTGGATTTTGCTTTGCTAACTTCACTAAAAGCTCACCGCGGCCACAGGCCACTTCTAGAATATCATTCAAAGAGCTTTCTTTATCTTTAAAAAAATCAAGGGTCTGCTCGTGAATTTCATCGTGCTTCCCAAACATCTTTCCTTTCACAATAATTCTATTGTTTTGAGTTAAATCAGAGACATCATATTCTTCACGAAAATAGCGCAGAAGACGATCTTCTGGATTGTAGGCCGTAGATAAAATGGCACAATTACGACAAATAAACCGCGTTGCCTGAAAATTTTTCACAATTTTTCCATCAGACATGGGCGCTACCTCATTGATGGTGTGATTTAATTCTTCTATCTGAGCAGATCCACAATTTTCGCAATTTTTCATTTTCACCTTCTTTTCTTTTCTTTTTCCTGTTATTTTAGCAAAAATGAAATGGATCTGACAATCATCATTCAAAGGAGTTTTTAATGAAAAAATTTATGACAGTAATGTTCCTCACGACGTTCAATCTCTTCGCCCATGCAAATGTAAAAGACCAACAGGGCCAAATGGCCTCAAAGATCCACCAGCAAGATCAAATTGAAATCACCACAAGTCAATGGGCCCTAGAGAAATCCTCTAACATCAATGTTCTTCAATATGCACAGAGAACCATCAAAAACCATCAGCATTCTAATATCATTTTAAAGAAACTCTCAGAGGCTGAAGAATTTACACTCAATGAAAACTTTGCTTCTCCACGAATGCGAGAACTCGAATTTCTCACGGGGGAAGAGTTTGATCTTCAATACACTCAATTCATGATAGATCTTCACGCTGATTTTATTAATGAGATGGATCATTCTTTATTAGTTTCTTATACACCTTCAACTATTGAGTCTTTTATTCACCTTATTTACACAAGAGTCCAGTCGGGTCATGAGAAGGCCATTAACTTAAAAAATTTATTGAATTCAAAA
>CALDHR010000066.1 GCA_937898585.1 uncultured Oligoflexia bacterium | reverse complement strand
TATTCTCTTTAAGGGAGGAGAAGATGCTAAAAACATCGAAAGTCTTTCAGCTCTTTTAAAATGCATGATGACTTCTCACTTGAATAGAGAGAGTCAATTGGTTTTAATTGGAGGAGGCGCCTTTTTGGATTTGGCCTCTTTTGCATGTTCTCTTTATCATCGAGGAATTAATTTTTACACTGTTCCAACGACTCTTCTCTCTATGGTGGATGTTTGTGTTGGAGGGAAAAATGGGATTAATTTTGGAGGAGTGAAAAATCAAATAGGCACATTTACTTCATCAAAAGGTGTTTTTGTTATTCCATCTTTCTTGAAAACCCTTAATGAGTTTCAGATGAGAGATGGGATGGTGGAGCTTTTAAAACATTTTATGATTTGTGATAAAGAGCAAATGCTACTGAAATATGATGAATTTAATATGGATTTGTTAAAACAGAGCATTCAGATAAAAAAAGAGATTGTAGAAAAAGACTTTCACGAGAAAGGCCTTCGACGAATTCTCAATATTGGTCACACTATTGCTCATGGTCTGGAGGCCTATTTCTCAAAAAAGGGCAGGCCCCTTTCTCACGGTGAAGCTGTGCTGATAGGGTTGGTGATTGAAACTCTTATTGCTGAAGAAAAAGATATTGCCAAAAAAGGCACGGCCGGAGAAATTAATGAGATTTTTAAAAAGTTTCATTTGAGGCCGCCTATTCTCTCTTCTTTTGATTTTGTTTCATCTTTGGAGTTTAAAAACTTTCTTCTTCTCGATAAGAAAAACAAAGATGCCCATGTCATTTTCATGAGCTTTCTTCAAGAGATTGGAAAAGCCGCCAAAGGCGAGGATGCGCTGAGTTATCGCTACCCCGTTACCATTGATGAAATTGAGCGGGCCTTTCAAAGTTATCAATTGTTTTTAGCATGAAATTATTTTATTCTTTCAGTTATGAAGAAAAAAACAATGATGATTCTTATTCTTTTATTAAGTCTTCTTGCGCCTGTTACCCCTTTTAGGAATAAATCGGGAAGTGTATTGGCGGCAAGTTCAGGTGGGGGCATTACTCCAAAACTTAAAATGATTGGCTCCATGGCCCTTTATGGTATTGCAGGAGGTGCCTTGCTTGGGACTGCCAGTATGGCCTTTGGTGCTCCGGCCCGCTCTATTGCCATTGGCTCATCACTAGGACTTTATGGAGGCCTTCTTTTTGGTGGGTATGTTTTAGCGATGCATGCAACGAGGGGAAGTCGATCATCTTATCCAGGACCTATTCAGGAAAATTATCCAGGGCAGAGTTCACCTTATGACAGCGCTCCTCCTGTTGATAATGGTTATAATACTTCTATTTATGATATGATGATGCGCCGCGAAGAAAGTTCCTTTTATTTTAATGACTCATTGGGGTTAAAAAGTGCTAGAAAGAGCAACGTTGTTCCCTTTTATTTTCAACTTCTAAACTTTAGTTTTTAAGAAAAGTTTAATCAGATTTTTATAAGGATTTTTTTATGTCTCTTATTAATGAGTTAGTGAACTCAAAACTTCCACACGCCTTTATTCCTTTTTCTAGTGCTACAACAGAGAGCTTTATTCCCTCTATAGAAGAGGGGATTAAAAGAGTCAGAGAATCAGTTGAGAAAATCAAAAGTTCCAAAAGTAGCGATGCGAGATTTGAGACGGTCATTTTACCCTATGAAAAGTCTTTTCGAGACTTGTCTCTTGTGACGAATCTTTTTTACGGACTACTTAACAATTTAAATAACCCAAAGATGATGAAGATTGCCGAAGAAGTCTCTCCCAAACTTTCCACTCTTGATACAGACCTTTTACTAGACGAAGTTCTTTTTGAGAAAATTGAGCAGGCCTATCAGAATGAAAAAGAAAATAGTGATCTTGGCGCAGAAGAAAAGATGCTTTTGACAAAAACATATCGGCATTTTGTCAATAATGGAGCAAGACTGAAGGGCGAGTCGCGAAAAAAGCTTAAAGAAATTAGCGAAAAGCTCTCTTTGCTTTCGCTGGATTTTGGCAATAAGCATGTAGCGGCCCTTGATGAAGAAGTTGCTTTAAATACAAAAAAAGATGAACAGTGCCTTGAGGGAATTCCTGAAGTTTTTGTAAAGCAGGCCGAAGAGGCGGCAAAAAAGAAGAAGATGCCTAAGGGAAATTATCTCTTTTCTTTACATATGCCTATTGTTGTCTCTGTAATGAAAAATGCTGTCAGTGAAAAAACACGTCTGGCCTTTTATGATAAGACAAGAAAACTTTGTCATGGCGGAAAATTTGATAACGATAAAAATGTTTTTGAAATAGTGAAGCTTCGCTTGGAGCTGGCCCAACTTCTTGGTTATTCATCTTATGCGGAGATGATTTTACAAGAAAGGATGGCGGGAAAAGTTGAAACTGTTTCAACTTTTCTTAATGATTTTGTGGAGAAATCTATTCGCCTCGCAAAAGAAGATGTGAGTAAATTAGAGGAGTTAAAAGGCGAAAAACTCAACCCTTGGGATCTTTCTTTTTACTTAGAAAAATATCGCCTTCAAGAACTTGCCTTCAACGACGCTGTTCTTAAACCTTACTTTCAATTAGATAAAGTTCTTTCGGGTTTGTTTCAGCTCTTGGGCAAGCTCTATGATATTGATTTTAAAAAAGACACTAATCTTTCTCTCTATCATAAAGACGCTGAAGTTTTTCACGTTTTTAATAAACAAGGTGGAACTTTTATAGGAAGTGTTGTCACTGATCTATATAGTCGAAGCGAAAAACATTCAGGCGCTTGGATGAATGATTATCGAAAACAGAGTGCTGAAGATCGACCTATTGTGGGAATTAATTGCAATTTTCAGCGAGGAAGCGATGGTGATCCTACTTTACTAGATTTCAGAGAAGTAGAGACATTATTTCATGAATTTGGGCATGGAATGCATGGACTTTTGGCCAATGGAAAATACGATTCTTTAACTGGGACAAGTGTTTACTGGGATTTTGTGGAGCTTCCTTCGCAGTTAATGGAAAATTTTCTCTATGAAGATGAAATCCTCGATCTTGTGAGCGAGCATGTGGAGACAAAAGAAAAAATCAGTAAAGATTTGAAAGATAAAATAAGACAGGGGCGCAGTTTTTTTGAAGGCTATCAGACTTTGAGGCAGACTTCTTTAGGGTTGATGGATATGGCATGGCATAGTGCAACGAGTTTACCCATCAAGGGACCTGAAGAAGTTGAATCTTTTGAAAAAAAGGTTTTAGAGAGAACGCAACTTTTTGAACCCATTGCAGGAACTTGTTTTAGTACTTCTTTTTCTCATCTCTTTCAGGGAGGATATGGCGCTGGTTATTACAGTTATAAGTGGGCAGAAGTGCTAGAGGCAGATCTTTATGAGTTTTTCAAAAAAGATAAAAAGGTAGATTTTAGTAAGGGACAGATTTTTCGCGAAAAAATTCTTGAAAAAGGTGGATCAGTTGATCCAATGGAATTGTTTGTTTCTCTTAGAGGGCGCGAACCAAAAATTGATTATCTTTTTAACAGGTCTTTTCCTTCATGAGCGGAAACTCTTTAACCCTACAAAATATGGTGGATTTTAGTAATCAGGGAAAAATAAAAAATCCCGATACGGTACCTGATCAAACGGTCCAAGATGTCTTAGAGTTGTCTTTGCGGTCGGAGACAGGGATTATTGAAATTTTTGATCAGGGCCGTTTTATTGGGGCCATTAATGAAAGAAGCTTGCTTCGATCGGCAGAGGAGCTTCAGCGCTTGGTTTCTTTTTTAAGGCATATCGAGGTTTTGGAGTTTCATGTTTCGACTCCTTTAACTGATGTTCTCAAAAAAATTCAAGAAACTCGCTGTTATAATATTGTTGCTCTTCTTGATGATAAAGGAGGTAAGCGCGTTTTTAATGAAAAATCTATTATTAGTTTTCTTTTGCATAAATTAAATTTTTCTTTTTCGCCGTCAGAATCAACACTGAAACCAACAGAAAAAGCAGAAGAAGGATCGACTGTGATTTCTGGAGTAACGGAACATCAAGAAGAAGAAGTTACAGTTGTAAAGGGAGACCCTAATGGGCCAGAGGAGGCCTCCACGAAAATTCAAGGTGTAACTGAGCATCGAGATGAAGGTGTTTATCGCGTAAAAGGTGAGAAGGGGAGTGACGAAAAAAAAGATGGGGCCTTTGCCGATGCCTCTAGTCTTGATTTAGGGAAAAAAACAGGTGGACCAAGTGATGGGGCCGCGCAATTAAACAAAAAAAATGAAAAGGGTGTTAGTGCGCTGATGATTCTTTTACTGCAAAGTAAAATTGACTCTATTAAACTTCTCTATGATGACGGTGTTAAAATTAATGAGCGAGACAAGGAGGGAAATACTGCTCTTTTTTATGCCGTAAAAAGCAAAAATGTCGATGCGTTGAATTTCTTATTAGAGAAGAAGGCCTTTATTGATTTGAAAAATAGCGAAGGTGTTACGGCCCTTTATGTGGCCGCAGTGCAAGGAAGTACAGATATGGTAAAGGCCCTTATTGAAAAAAATGCTTCAACGGACATTAAGTCAAAAGATGGGCGCAATATTCTCATGGAGGCGGCAGAGGGTGGTCACGAGGATTTGGTGGAGTACTTGCTCAGCATTGGAATGACAAATAAAATGGCGGTAGATAATAAAGGTCGTTCTGCTTCTATTTTAGCGAAACGGGCCAAGCATGAAAAAATTGAGGAGATGTTGAAGAAGAAGAGTTAGAGAGAATACGTCAAGATACAGCGGCTTTTAACTCCTAGATTATATAAAGTTTTATGACTACTAGAAATCAATACGAATCTTACCTTCAGTCATTATATCAATAAGATCTTTTTTTTTGTTATAAAAATCTAGGTTTGAGCTTAGGACCTCTTTTATTTTGGCCAAATAATTTTTTAACTCAATATTTATTCTATATTTTTCTAATATCTCTTTATGTGATTTTGGTTTCCTTGGAGGAATAGGCCAGCCCTCGTCAAAATATCGCATTTTTAGGTTTTTTAAATTTTTTTTACAAATTAAATGGAGATGATCATTCTTTAATTTCTGCTCTTTTCCTAAGTTAAATGAGTAGCTAATTGTTTTTTTTATGACATAAAATAATTGACAAGTAGACATTAGTGACAAAAGATCTTTCAATGAATAAATAGTCTTCCTTGAAATGGTATTTAATTCCAAATTAAAGAAATGGCCAATTTCAATAATGATGTGTTTTATCAGTTGTGCCTTGTCATCTAAAAGGTAGTTTAAGTTTATTTCATCTAGCTCAATTTCAATCTCATACTCACTAATAAATATATTATGGATTTGATCTAGTTCTTTTCGTGAAATCAGCCTTTCAATCTCATAAGATTTTTTTCTTCGAGAATAATCTTTAATTAAATCAAATAAAGATAAGTAACTTGTGAAAAAAAAACAGTCAAAAGAGTTTAGTTTATTTTTTTTAT
>CALDHR010000065.1 GCA_937898585.1 uncultured Oligoflexia bacterium | reverse complement strand
TAGGCGCACAACTCCAGAGGCGACGATCGTCTTCTTTTTCAAAAGTGGAGAAATCGCGTTTACACAAACTTCCTGCACCTCGATAGACACATCGTTTTTTCGTGTCGTAGATGGGGTTTCCTACGATCATGGTGCTGGCCGTCACAGAGGTACTGGCATTGGGAATTTCTTCTCCATTGCTGAAAGTTGGCCACAGGGACTTGAGGCGTGTTTGATCAGCGCAAATATATTCAAAGCCAAGTTGAGCGATGCACTCCTCGTCGATGGTGCAAAGATGGTAGCGCTGGCAGGTAGCTCCCTGGTTTTGCATAGGGCTATTGTATTCTTTGAGAGTAGGGTCAAAGTCGACGCGAGGGGCCTGATTGGGTCCTTTGTGGCGGATAACGCTGGCCAAAACGGAGTTTTCAAAGGCCGCAAGATCGCCTAAAGGGGCATTGATGGCCAAGTAAAGGGTATCAGAGGTGGCCGTGGCAATACGGCCGTTTCCAATAGCAAACCAGTTAACGCCGTTAAAGGAGCCGATAAGTGCGCCATAATTAAAACCAAACCAGTCTCGGTTATATCCATTGCTGAAAAGAGTCGCTTGAGTTTTAAGGCGTTGGAGTCGCTGAGCTTGCGCGGAAGTTCCCGCCACGGCCTGGTGAGAAAAAGGGATCATGGTGGGAGGAATAAAGCAGGCACGTCCAAAAAGTGTATCTTCGTAGTTTCCTTGAAAGTTGAAACCGCCAAGAGATGTATTGATTATGCGCGAAGTGGAATAGGGTCCTCCGCGCGATCCTATGCCAAAGGCAGAAGTGGGAAAACCTGTAAAACTCTCAGACCATCCATCTTTGCTGCAATCAGGGCAAGGAGTGTAATTACTGCCTTCAAGTCCTGATATAATATAATTGATATAGGGAGTAACAGAAACACTGACGGCCGGTCTGGCCTTTGAGAGATTGAGGTATATAGGGCCGAGAATGGCATTCATGTTATAGGCGACGCCAGTGGGGTTGCTGAGAGCGGATTCTGCTTCATAACCAAAATAATCTCCTTCCTGAACGCTCGTTTCATCGAGGTCTGGGTTGTCTTCGATAAGTTCATCGCGAAGAGAAATGAGGTCTTTTTCCAGGGTGCCTGTATCGCCGCGAAAAAAGAGATGGGGAACTGTTCGGTTGTTGACACTAATGGTTCTCATGAGTTCTTCGCGTCCATCGCTAGCGTCAATGAGGCAGCGCACGGCCTTAATTTTATTCCAGTGGGCCGTTATGGCGGGGTTAAGATTTGAGAGCATTGTATAGGTTTGATCAAAGGCGTAGAGCTTATAATTGGGACATGTGTTGGCGGGATCTTCTGGTGATTCTTGTCCTACAGTACCGCAACCACAAATGTTGTACATGAGGGTTTTTTGTTCGTTATAGCTATCAAGATCTTTATTGGGAAGGCAGTATTGATAGTCGGCAGCGGTTTCATTTTCTCCTTCTTGGATACAAAAGAAAAGATTTTTGCGCTCTTCGAGGGTTGCTTTGGCCTCTTTAACTTCATCGACAACGGTAGGAGTTGCTTTTGGGTTGGGGTTTCGCGGGCAGGCGTAAAAAATTTCAGGGTAGTCGAGGATATTTTCCCAATTTATTGCTCGCTTAGCAATGGCCTCTGTGTAGCGAGAAAGACTAACGGCGCCTGCTTTTATACCACCGTCTTTTACACAGGTATTACTGCTTGATAGGCAGCAATCAAATCCTTCGGCAAGGCAGCGATCATTGTCACAGAAATTATCGGGAGTTTGAGTGTCATTGTCGGGATTGAGAGACAGAGTAATAGAGGCGAGATCTATTTGCTCAGATCCAATGACGTTGAGTTCATCAATAAGGCCATCACTGATGGGGTAGACGAGAAGAGAATCACTTCTGGCCGTAGTTCTGCAATCACTGCAGAGATCTTGAGTGTGATAAAAAGCATCTGTTTGGGCCGCAAGTGAAGTACCTGATCCTGCACAGATTTTTCGTGTATGTTCAGCATCATCAAATTCGAGACGAAAAAGGCGTTCTTGTTTTCCTTCTACAAGGTTATTGAGTTCTAGAGCGCTCATGCGCACGCGAAGTTCTTTTGTGCCAAATTGGGCAACAAGGCAAAAGGACTCGGGGAGTTCGTCAGTGAGGTTCAAGTAGCGTGAAACGGTAATCCCTTTGAGGTAGGCCATTCCGGGGTTTGTGGTATTGACTTGAAGATCGTCACCGACTTTTTTTATGGTAAACCAGTAGACATCATCGTGACCTGCGGGAGTTTTATTATCTTCGTCTTTGTTAGACAAAGAAGATCCTTTTGATTTTCTTTTTGATGCGGGACCCATGTCGCATGAGGAAAATGAAAAAAGAAGAGAAAAGAGAAGGGAAAAATTGATTAAAATGCGCATAAATATCTCCTGGCCTTTAGGTCTATCGCCAGGGAGGAGGAGAGTTTAAGCTGCTATGAAATAATGGGAGAAGAAGGGGAACTTTTTTCCGCTATACTTCTTCTTCTTCTATTTCTTCCTCTACTTGTTCTTCTTCTTCTATTCCTTTTTGTTCTTCTTTTTTCTTTTTGAGTTGGGCCTGCTTTTTTTCTTGTAACTCTTTTCTTCTCTGAGCTTCTTTTTTGGCCTCTTCTATTTTTTTTAATCTCTCTTCTTCTCGCCTTTTTTTATCTTCTTCTGCTTTTTCTTGCGCCGCCATAAAATCTTTAAGCATTTGGACCCTTGCCGTGTAATTTTTTTCAATTCCTTGTCGAAGTCGATCCATCTCAAAAGCGAGGTTGTTATCACTTGTTCCCTCAAGTCTTTGTTTAACGGAGAGGAGTAGGTGATCGACTTCATCGGCAAAAGAGTCTGTGTCGAGGTAATTATTATTTTCTTTAAAGAAGATGGCCGCTTCCTTGTCTTTTTTTATAAGAAAATCAATAATTTCTTCTTCTTCAGGAAGAAGTTCAATTTTGAAATAAGATGCATCCTCTGATTCACTTCCTTCCAACTTTTTTCTTACGAGAAGTTCTTTTTCAATTTCCTTGATCCCTTCTTGAATTTTATGTTTGATGGAAATTTGACGTCCACCAATAGGAGGTTTGCCCATTTTTATTTTTTTTATCCTATGATCATCGCCATAATATTCTTCCTCTGATCGAATGATAATGACAGTGAGACCGCTGTATAGAGGATGGTCATAGTTTGTAAGATAATCGTGAAGCCATTTAGTAAGGCCATCTTTCCATAGAAAGTTAGTGGGATAAATTTCTTTAGTGATTACTTCGAGATAGCTTTCCATCTCAGGATTCATTTTAATGACAACTATTCCTTCTTGAGGATTTGCTGCTTCTTTTTTCATTTTTTCAAAACAAGATGCTATTAAATCGACGGGGCCAGAAGAAATAAGATCTTTGAGGAAAGTAAAAATATTTTCCTTGCTACTATTTCTCAACGAAAGACTCTCTAAATGAGAGAGCGATACTTCAAAGGGTTTTTCTGCATTTAGCATAATCTCCAAGGATTTTCGAGAGAGAAGAACGGGTGACCCGTTATAATTAGATGCCTTTGAATAGAAGAAATAAAAGTGATCTGCCACTTTTAAACGACCAAAACGAACTTGTCCTTCAGCGGTGTTTTTTATATTAAAACTATCCTCTGATTCGGTGAAAAAATAGTTAAGACTTTTTTGAGCAAGGGGATCACTTTCTTTAATGCCAAATTTTTCAGCAGTGCTTTCTAGCATTTGAGTAGGTTTGCTGACAAAACAGACAGGAAGTCCGCCTAAAAGAGAGGCCTTCTTTTTTATAAGGGCCTCCTCAAATTCATCGGGATTATCTACTTGAATAAGACGAATGGGGTTGGGGACAGAAAGAGTAGCTTCTTCTTTTCTTTCTTGGCGCGATCGCAATACAGTATAAAACATAGACTTAGTAGATTCAAGAAGAGCACCATAGGGACTCTCTTCACTAGCATCATCACTTTGTAGATAAGAAAACTCTCTGGTAAATAGGGGAATAAGATCCTTTGCTGTTTTAGGAAGTTGAGCTTGTTTGAAATTCAATATTTCTTTTATTTCTTCGAGATAATGTTCTTTTAAAGGAAGGTAAGGTGTCTCTTCAATCTGTTTAAACTTTTTTTCAATGGCGAGACGTTGAAAGTAACTCAATTTTTTATTTTCTCTGACTTTTATTTTCATTTCTGATATTTTTTGATTTATCTCTTTGTTTTTTTCAACTTTCAAGAGTGATTCATCTTGCTTCTTTTGATAATCGGGAAGAGAAGCAAAAACTTTTTTCAGATTGTAGTGTTCAAGAGAGCAAACATTCTCATTCATATTTTCTTCTACTTCAATGGCCTTTGAAATGGCATATTGTGCAAAGTTAGATAAAACAGCAGCGTATCCTCGAATGCCGGCGCCTCTTTTTACCGGATCTCCATCGTGAGCATCAATATCTTCTTGGGCAATAAAGCGAAGTGATTCAAGACATTTTTTTTCGATGGCCTCTTTTTTTTCTTCATACCTTGATTTTGCTTCTTCGCTGCGAGGTATTTTTGCAAGAGTTGGTTTCATGATGAGATGAAAAAATCTTTCAGCAGCATCAAGTCTATCTTGAGGTGAGGCATATTGTGCATTAATGAGATTAATACGCGTAATAGTAGGAGCATCTGGTGGATTATCTTTATCTGTAGACTGACTGTCATACTCAGAAGGAAGAGTATTCATGGTCATCACAAAAACGGCCCTACCACAATGAAGAGGATATTTTATGCCAGAGCTAAATTTAAGGAAAAGAGGATGAGTTTGCGTAGCATCTCCCAAATTTTTCATGAGGCCATAAAACTTTTTACGAGAGAGAGAATCATTGGCAAATTTTCCCCCTTCGTTAAAAATATAATGAATATCATCAATGAAAAGAACACCATTGAGACTTGTGAAATTCTTGGCAAGGGCCTTACTCATCCATTCTTCAATCATTTCATAGACAGCACCAGGTCTATCAGGAACATCCCATTTTTGAATTTCTTCTCCTGTTAAAATAGAAAAGAT
>CALDHR010000064.1 GCA_937898585.1 uncultured Oligoflexia bacterium | reverse complement strand
CCCTGAAAAAAGTAAAAAAAATGGGAAATCAACATTTTTATTGCTGATCTCCCAACTCTCAATTAAAGAAAAAAATAATTAGCTAGCACGTTTTTGAAAACAAGAATCAATGGCGCTAGAAACAGAAGGTCTCTCATTTCCTTTTGAAATGGCGATTTCCTGGACTAATAGATCGCGGCATTGATTGAGCATTTTCTTTTCGCCAAAAGAAAGCTGCTTGCGCCCACCGAGGAGGCTAAGAGAGCGAAGAACATCGGCAATTTCGAGGAGATCACCACTTTTAATTTTCTCGGAATACTCGCGATAACGGCGATTCCAAGTTGAATTATCAATGGAAATTTCGTGATTAGAGAGAAGATTAAAGACTTCTGAAATCTCTTCTTCACTCGCTAGTTTTCTAATACCTGTATTGTTTCCTACAGGAACCATCACTTTGAGCCCATTGCTGAGCCTAACGATGTAAAAATCTTGAACTGACGCTGTTGAGGCCGTCTTTTTTTCGATGTTGCAAACTTGTCCTACTCCATGGCCTGGACAAACTGCATACTCACCCACTGAAAATCTCATAGTATATTCTCCTTGTTGCAAGGGAAGATTCCTTCATTTAACGAACGGGCAATATAATATGATAAAAAATATGCTTTGTAAGGCCTCTTTTGCTTTTATGAACGACGCGGCCTTACAAAGACAAGAATAAATAACGAGATAAATGAATAAGCTTCAATTTAGAAGCGGTCGAAGAGCTCATTTTTTTCAAAGAAATAAGAAATTTCACGCTCTGCAGAAGCTTGAGAATCAGAACCATGTGTTGCGTTGGCCTCAATTGAATCGCCAAAAACTTTACGCAATGTTCCCTCTGCGGCATCTTTTGGGTTAGTTGCTCCCATTAATTCGCGATTTCTTTTTACAGCGTCTTCTCCTTCAAGGGCCATCAATAAAACAGGACCTGAAGTCATGAAAGAAACTAGTGAACTGAAAAAAGGACGTTCTTTGTGCTCGATATAGAAGCCTTCAGCTTTTTCTTTTGTCAAATGAACAAGTTTCATGGCCGCAGGACGAAGATTTTCACCTTCATAACGATCAATAATTTTGCCAATAACATTTTTTCCAGTGGCATTAGGTTTAATGAT
>CALDHR010000063.1 GCA_937898585.1 uncultured Oligoflexia bacterium | reverse complement strand
TTTTTCTCTTGCTCCTCTAGAGACCCTTTATCTTGGAGGAGGAACGCCCTCTCTTTGGGGGCAAAGTGGAACAGAGTTTCTCGACTCTTTTTTCAAGAAAATAAATCTCTCTTTTAGTGATGAGCTTGAGTTTACGATGGAGTCCAATCCCGGTAGTTTGATGAGAGAAGATCTTTCTCTGTGGCGCAAACTTGGAGTTAACCGTTTCTCTGTCGGGATTCAGTCTTTTGATGAGCATTATCTTCCTCTTTTAGACCGCGTTCATTCTCTTGAGGAGAGTAAAAAAATCTTAACTCTTTTAAAAAATCAGCAGATGAATTTTTCAGTGGATTTAATGATTGGATTGCCTGAAATTAAAGGGCAAAAAAGAGATGTTCTCAGAGAAGTAGAGCAGCTCATGGAGTATAATCCCTCCCATTTTTCTGTTTATATTCTGACGGTAAAAAATAACTTTCCTCATATCAAAGAGATCCCCGATGATGAAGCGGTCTCAGAAGAATATCTCCGTGTGTGCTCCTTTTTAGAGCTCCATGGATATGAGCAATACGAAGTTTCTAATTTCGCGAAAAAAGATCGCTTTTCACGTCACAATTATCGCTACTGGGATCTTTCTCCTGTCATGAGCATTGGCCCTTCGGCAGTGGGTTTTTTGCCTTTATCGGAGGAAAAGGCCCTGCGCTACCGCGTAGATAATAGTGCTCTTAAGCTGACAGAGGAGTTTATTGAGGGAGAGTCCTTGGAATTAGAGAGAATTTATTTAAAGCTACGCACCCAAAGTGGTCTTTTACTCAGTGATTTTTCTCAAAGTGTTCAAAAAGAGGTGAAAGCTCTTTTTGAGAGCTGGGAGCGCGACTCTTATGCTCTCTATGAGAGGGAAACAGGGCATTTGAAATTGAGAAGTAAAGGCTACATTATTAGCGATTTTCTGCTACAGAAGCTCTTAGAAGTAGCAAAAAAATAAGAATTTTTTCCCTTTCTACCATTGACGGCCCAAGAAGTGGGTCCATCTTTGAGTCATATAAATAGCTTTAAAGGGACTTATTTCATGGCCGATTCAGACATTCAACAAGATGATCAATCATTAGACGAAGAGAAAGTAAAAACTGTTCTCGAAGAAAAAAACAACGACAACGAAGAAATTAAAGCAGCTGAAGAGAAGAAAGAAGAAGAAAAATCTCCTCAAGAAGATTTCAAACAACGTTATTTTTATTTGGCCGCAGAAATGGACAATATGAAAAAGAGAATGGCCAAAGAAAAAGAATCTCTTTTAAAGTACGGCAATGAAAAGTTGTTGATGGACTTAGTAGAAGTAGTAGATAATTTTGATAGAACTTTTGCTGCTCTTGGTAGTGATGAAGATGAAAAAGTAAAAAATATTTTGGTGGGGATTAAGATGGTTCATCAGCAATTCTCACAAGTTCTCTCTGGCCACGGTCTTAGCGAGGTTGAGTCCTTGGGAAAAGAATTTGATCCTAATCTTCACGAGGCCATTGGACAAAAAGAAGTAGAGAAAGAAGAAGATGAAGATAAAGTCTTAGAAGAGTTTCAAAAAGGATACACGCTTAGCGGTCGCCTTATTAGACCTTCAAAAGTAATGGTAGGAAAATTAAAAGATTAATTGAGTTAAAAAAATATTATTAAGCTTAAG
>CALDHR010000062.1 GCA_937898585.1 uncultured Oligoflexia bacterium | reverse complement strand
TGATCAAGAACGGCGCTGCGCCACTGTCGTTTGCAAAACAGATTGCGAAATCGTAGAGATCTCAGATGAGAAATTTAAAAGCTTTCTCGACGGACAGCCTCTGTGGTGGCAGGCACTCCTTAAAACCCTGGTGGCCCGTCTGCGCAGTACCAACCGACAAATTAAAATATAAGATTCTTAAACTCACTTAAGTTTTAGACATTTCCCTTGAGAATGAATAAAATGAATCGCACGACTTTTAGAGGAGCGATTCATGAAACAACGTCCCACCGCCAGTGACAAATTGGCCTTAATAAAAAAATATAAACTAGATAAAGAAAAACTTTTGGCCTTTTATCGTCTGATTGTTCTTTCGCGTCGCCTCGATGATGCAGAAATTAACATGAAAAAACAGTCAAAGGCCTATTTTCAAATCTCCAGTGCTGGTCACGAAGGCATTCTTGTGGCGGTGGGGAGTCTTCTTAAACCCGCCTATGATCATGCTCTTGCTTATTATCGCGATCGCGCCCTGTGTTTGAGCCTTGGCGTCTCTCCTTATGAAATTTTGTGCCAGGCCAATGGCAACGTTGGCGATAAGGCCTCACATGGCAGACAGATGCCGGCCCATTGGGGCCATGTGGATCTCAATCTTGTGAGTAAATCATCTTGCACGGGAACACAGTTTAACCAAGCGGTGGGATTGGCCGAGAGTAGTGATTACTTGGAACAATTAAAAAAAATTTTTCCCAAAAAAAGTGGTGAATTTCCTACTTCCCATAAAGACGACATTGTCTATGTTTCAACGGGCGATGGAACTATTGCTCAAGGTGAATTTTGGGAAGGACTCAATGCCGCTTGCGTGGGGAAGCGGCGCGTTCTCTTTTTGGTGGAAGACAATAAACTTGCCATCTCTGTTCCTTCCACCGTGCAAGTCTCTGGTGGAAGTATTTCTCGCGTCCTCAAAGATTTTCCGGGACTTACAGTTTACGAAGTCAATGGCAATTGTCCTATTGAGAGCTACGCTGTGGCCTATGAGGCCGTCAAAAAACTTCGAAACAATGAAGGACCTGTCCTTATTCAGGCCCATGTGACGCGTCCTTATTCACACTCCATGTCTGATGATCACGCTCATTATCGACCTAAAAAAGATTTGGAAAAAGAAAAAGAAATTGATGTCTTTTATAGTTATCGAAAATTTTTAGAAGATGAAAAAATAGCGACGAGTAAAGAGCTCGACGGCGTTGTTGAGGCCGTCAATAATGAAATTAAAGATGCCCTTCAACGCTGTTTTGCTACCCCTACTCCCAAAAAAGAGAGCTGGCAGGATCATCTTTTTTCCATGAGTGTTGATCCAAAAAGTGATGACTTCAAAGTGGCCGGAACTTTTGAAGGAAAAAATGATCTTCCTATGGCCCAAACTATTAATAGTGTTCTTCGACGTGAAGTGGCCCGCAATCCTCTTATTCGCGTCTTTGGAGAAGATGTGGCCGATGCTACTTATTTTGAACTTCTCAAAGATGAAACCCTCAAGGGAAAAGGAGGCGTTTTTAAAGTCACGAGCGGTGTTCAACGGGCCGGTATTGAAAATCAAGTTTTTAATTCTCCTTTGGCGGAAGCAAATATTATTGGTCGGGCCATTGGCATGAGTATACGTGGTCTTAAACCCGTCGTTGAAATTCAGTTCTTTGATTATATCTGGCCGGCCTTTATGCAACTCAAAAATGAAATGAGTACGATGCGCTATCGCTCTGGGGGAGATTACAAATGTCCTATGGTGGTTCGTGTGGCCATTGGTGGTTATCTTAAAGGCGGTGCTATTTATCACTCACAGTGCGGGGAGAGTTTTTTTACTCATATTCCCGGCGTCTATGTGGCCTATCCTTACTAAGTCCA
>CALDHR010000061.1 GCA_937898585.1 uncultured Oligoflexia bacterium | reverse complement strand
CTCTCCTGTGGTGAAAGAAAAAGTTTTAAAACTCAGTCCCTTTAGGGCCAGAGAGAAACCTTTAGATGAAATTAATTATGAAGGGGAGACTTTTTATTTTAGAAAGAAAAAAACAGCGGAGCGTGGAGGTAAAAAAATAATCTACGAAGTCTATGGAGAAGAACCAAGTTCTTATTCTCATTTTGTCCGCTACTATCGAATAGTAAAAGATAAACGAACGAGAAAGGTTTTAAAGAAAGGTTTAGTGGTAGAAAAAAGAGTGATTATTGCAGGAGATGATGTCTACCGCCAATTGACTCGAATGAAAGATCGCCGCATTTATCGGCATAAAAAAACAGGTAAAGAAATCACAGTGTTCAAGAGTCCTCAAGGTTATTTTTACCAAGGCGTGAGACTTTAAGGGAGTTATTCATATGGTCTTTGACCTCGTTTTATTAGCAGCAGGAGAAGGGAGCCGATTGCGTCCTTTTGGACCAAAACCTTTAGTTTCTTTTCTAGGAGAGCGGATGGTGGATTTTCCCATTTTGCGATTTTTGTCTTTTATGGAAAAGAGAAAAGAGAGCTTTTTTATTTCTGTTATTGTGGGAAACCAGGCAGAAGCGGTAAAAGAACACCTTCTCGAAAGGTTTTCTGCTTATGCGTCCCATTTTCGCTTTATTGTGCAAGAAGAGAGAAAGGGAACAGGCCATGCTCTTTTTTGCTATGAGACACAAATAGCGGCCTATCCTCAAAGTCAGCAGGGGGATATTCTTTTTGTGGCCTCTAGCGATACGCCTCTCCTTGAATCTTTTCATTACGAAGAGATGATGAAGCACAAATCTATGGCCATTGCTGCTACCTTTGAAGCAAGAGATTCTTCCGGTCTTGGACGTATTGTACGAAAGAAAACTTCTTTTTCCATCGTGGAAGAAAAAGAGGCCTCTCTTGAAGAGCAAAAAATAAGAGAAGTAAATGCTGGTTTTTATCTTTTCCATCGCTCTTATTTGCAAGAACATATCTCTGTTGTCATGAAGAAAAAAAATAAGAGTAAAGAATTTTATCTCACAGATATTTTTCAAGGAGGAAGTTCTGAAATGGCCTTAAATTTCAAAGAAGATAATTCTTTTTTTGGTGTGAATGATCTCAGTCAATTGCAAGAAGCAGAAGATTTAGCACGCAAAAGAAAGCTTTTTTCTTTAATGAAACAAAGGTTATTGGAAAAGACCTTTTTTTAAA
>CALDHR010000060.1 GCA_937898585.1 uncultured Oligoflexia bacterium | reverse complement strand
TTATTTTTTTACTAGCTGAATATCCATGCAAAAGATCAAATCATTCAACATTGCTACAAAAATGAAAAAGAAGAAGAGATTCTTCTTCTTAATATATTTAATTCTCTTTCTCAGCAGTCAGTCTTTCAAATGAGGTCCATGAAACAACAAGAAAATAATGAAATCATTGAAATTATTCAAAAAAACTGGGGAAGAGATCTTGAGGTATTAAAACAGACATCTAATCTTCAAGAATGGAAGAAAAATGTTTCAGGTTCATTTTTAAAAGTCAATGAAATTCAATTTGCTATGATGAATGCCGAACTAAATTAAACTAAACTAAAATTAACCTAGGTTTAGATTGAGAGGCATTCATGACATCTCCATCCAAATACGTATTTACTGACATTCATGGTCAGGCCAAACAATTAGAAACCATCTTAAAAAAAATAAATCTTCAAAGTGATGATGAGCTTATTTTTCTCGGCGATTATATTGATCGAGGACCTAATTCTAAAGAAGTCATTGATCTTCTTCTCGAAATCCAGAGTAAATACAAATCAACTTTCTTGATAGGAAATCATGAACAAATGCTTCTTAGTTATCTTGAAGGAATTGATAATCCACTGAGAAATTCTTTTTTAAAAAATGGAGGAAAAGCGACTCTTGATAGTTATCGAGACGAACAGAACAATCTAAAAATTCCTATTAATCACGTTAATTTTTTTTACTCATTAGAAACAACTCACCAAGATAATGATTTTTTTTATGTTCATGCGGGGGTTCCCAATCTTCCTCTCTATGAGATCGCCAATGAAGATAAATATAAAAATGATTTTCTGTGGATTCGCTCTCCTTTTCTTTTCTCAGATTTTATTTGGGAGAAAAAAATTATTCATGGGCATACTCCTATGAAAACAGTGGATTTACAACGCAATAGGATTGGTCTTGATACGGGTGCTTGTTTTGGCAATGTGCTTTCCTGTTTAGATTTAACAAACAACGTTATTATAACAGAAGAGAATAATGAGGAACTCTCTAGTGAGATGAAGCATCATTTAAGAGAAAAGAACTTTTACTCTGTTTTTTCTGTAGAGATAGGCTCTGCTCTGAAAGAGGCCAGTGCAGGGATGGAGGTTGGGAATATCCGCAACTATTCTGCCTACCATATTGAAATATCCTACAATCGAGAACAGGCCTCTTTTCTTCAGGAAAATGAAACTTTTGATATTGCTGTTCTTGATAAAGAAAATAAAGAACACTGTTTAACCATGAAGAAAATTAAAAACAACCCCCTTGAAATGAAGGCCATTTTAAAAACATATTAAAAGAGATTTTTTAAACAGGGCCATCTTTTATTGTCTTTAAAAAAGAAAAAAGAATATCTTTTTTGATGGGCTTTGATAAATGCCAATCACATCCGGCATCAAATGTTTTCTTCTTATCTTCCTCGAGAGCATAGGCCGTTAATGCTACAATTGTTACGCGAGGAGAATTATTTTCTTTTTCCCAATCTCTTATTTTTTTACTAGCTGAATATCCATCGAGAATAGGCATCTGCATATCCATCAAAATAACATCAAACTTTTCTTGCGTCATTTTAGCAAAAGCATCTTCTCCATTCACGGCCTCCGTGATAGAAATAAGATTACTTCCTTTTAAATAAGTCTTAATCAATAATCTATTTTCTTCAGAATCATCCACTAATAAAATTTTTAAAGAACTACTAAGATTGAGATTTTTTATAATATTTTTATTTTTTTGCTCTTTTCTTGTTACATCATTAAAAGAAATTTCTTCGCAATTAAGGGTAAAATAAAAAATAGAACCCTCGCCTACTGTGCTTTCACACCAAATATCTCCCCCCATTTTATCAACTAACATTCTACAGATAGCAAGACCTAAACCTGTCCCCCCATATTTTTTTGAACTTGAAGAATCAACTTGAGAAAAAGGTTTAAAAAGAAGATTTTGCTTTTCCATGCTTATCCCTGCTCCTGTATCAGAAACAGAAAAAAATAAATTTCCTTTTTTACTAAAATCTTCATTCCTCTTAGCAGAAACGATAATTCTTCCTGTGTCTGTAAACTTGACAGCGTTACTAATAAGGTTCATTAAAACCTGTCTTACCCGCAGAGGATCTCCCTTGAAGGAGCTTGCCCCCTTAATGTCAAAATCAAAGTCCATAATCAACTTCTTTGATAGAAAAGAGGAGGCATAGATATTTGAGACTTGATCAAAAAGATCTTTAAGGTTAAAGCCTTCATTGGCCAATTCAAATTCACCTGACTCTATTTTAGCAATATCAAGAATGTCATTAATGATATCCAAAAGCATCATTCCTGATTTATTAAAAATATCTACATATTTTCGCTGCTCTTCAGTAAGATCCGTCTCTAGCAATAAATCAGACATCCCGATAATACTATTCATAGGAGTTCTGATTTCATGACTCATATTAGATAAAAAATTACTTTTGGCCTGACTTGCCTTTTCAGCTAACTCTTTTGCTTGAGTGGCCTCTTTTTCTTTAATCTTCAAATTTTTAGTCATCTTTTCGGCCAAGGCCAAAGCATTTTTCTTTTCTGTTCCTTGATATCCAACAATGAAAAACAATAATAAGTCAATAAAGATACCCGCAACAACAATGACAAGAGGTTGCGCCATTTCATATTGAGAGAAGAAATTATTTTTTGGAAAAGAATCTAGAATCCATGTTCTTCCATGAATATCAAGACTTGTTGATGTTTTATATTTCTCATTTAATTTTGTCTTATCTTTATTTGATCCTGAAAAATAAAGCTCTTCCTCTTTATCATATAAGAAAAAATCAACATCAAGATCACTCTCACCTAAAATTCCCTTCATTAGATCTTTAATTCTAAAAGGAGCATAAACCCAACCGAGGACATCATTCCCCTCGTTTTTATAGACAGGAAGATAGACAAGAAATCCATTTTGTATATCCTCTTCCGTCTCTTGTAATAATTTCACAATTCCTGTCATGGCCGTACTACCTGTTCTGGCCGCTTCCGTCATCGCTTTTCTTCTCATTGCTTCACTAAACATATCATAGCCAAAAGCACGTTTATTTCTTTCATCTAAAGGTTCAAGATAAATAATAGAAGTGTAAGTATTTCTTTTAAAATTCGGCCTTACCTTAAAAGAAGTATATCCTTCTCCATGAATTTTTTTTTCAAGAAGAGGTATCTCTTCTTCTTTTAATTTTAGACTAAATCCATAGCCTTGAATTCCCTTATAAAATTTTTCTAAATCTAACTTTTCTACATAATTTTTCCATTGTTTCCTCGTTGGAATGTCACTCCCGTTTTGTGCAGCAAAAAGTCCAACGCCTCCTTTTAATACTTCTTCATACTCGATCATTCTTCTTTGAATGGCAGACTTTATCTGATCTGATCTAAATTCCATTCGATCTTTAATTCTATTTTCTAAAAGATTTTCTGATATACTCCATCCAATAAAAGTTAAGATGATAGAAAGAACAAAAACAATCCATGCCATAGGAGGATGGTTCATAAAAAAAAACTTTATTTTACCCATAAAAACACCGCTATTCTTGTTTCGTAAGGTTTATTGATATCCACCTTTTAACCTCATCTAAGATACTTTTATCTTCATCACTAAATTCAATAAAGGCCCCTGTTGAATCCTCTGTGGTGTTAATCCAGTTAGAAACTACTGTTCCATAAATATTATCATTTTTCTTATATATCTCTTTTAAAACAGGAGAATCTAAAACAACACTGCTTCCCTTAGAAAGAAGCTTATTCCCTCTTATTTTAACACCAAACTCGTCTATTTCATCAATGAAGAAATCTACAAGTATTTTTATTCTCTTCTGACTTTCAGGAATTCCCTTAATTAAAATCCTGTCATCAAAAGAGTTTATTTCTAAAAATGACTCAACTTTATCAACTAAAGTAGTTTTAGAAGATGGTTTAATAATATAATCATCTGCTCCTAAATCAATTCCGTGCGCAATACCTCGAGAATCTTTATCTCCTGAAAAAATAATAATAGGCGGTTTTTCACCAAAGACCTTTCTAATTGCTTCCACTATTTTAAATCCAACACCTGCACCACCTATATTAATATCAATAATACATAAATCTGGTTTCATTGATCTGAATTTTAAAAGAAATTCCTCTGCAGAATTAAAGTTAACAATCTTACATTCAACATCTCGCAACCATACTCTTAAAAGATTATTAATTTCAGGATCATCATCAACTGTGAAAACAAGAGGTGTCTCTTTTGTTTTCATCTCCATTTCCTTATTTTTTCACTTAATTTATTTTTGTTAACCTCTGAGAGTCCCATATATTTTATCTTTGTCAGATACTCTCCTTCTTCATTTTTAGTGGAGGAGATACTCTCTACTCTTCCTAGAATTTTTACATTTTCATCCAACAAGAGAGACTCTATTTTAACAGTCTTGCCCTTTATTAATTTTAAACAGCTACCAAACATCATAAATTGATTATTAATGCGATCAATTTCCCCTTTAACTTGGATGGATACGCTTGGAGGTTCTTGAAATTTATATATCAAAGTCTCTGACTTGCTTGCCATAAGACATTTTCTTATCTTTTGTAGCATCCATGATGCTTTTAATGGTTTTAATAAATAGTCCAACGCTCCTAGTGCCATCGCCTCATGGAGATCTTTCTTATCAGATCTTGCGCTAAAAACAAAAACAGGTATATCTTTTATTTGAGAGATAAGTTTTTTCTTTTTTAAAAAGACAAACCCATCTATCTCCGGCATTGATAAATCTGTTATAATAAGATCTGGAATATTATAAAGGGCAAGCTTAATTCCCTCTTTAACAGACATGGCCGTCAAGCAATCAAAACCAGCACCTTCAAGTATTCTTTTCACTTGAATTAAAATATCTTCATCATCATCAATGATTAAAATATTTTTTTTAGAAAATGCCATTTTATATCCCTTTACATCTAAATAAAAACAACTTCAATTTCACTAAGGTAACGTTCAATATCATCTATCACTTTACTAACTTCATCATTGTTATGCTCTCTTGCTTTTTCTTCTAATTCTTTCCCACAAAGACCTAAGTCATCAAAACCATAGCCTCCTGCATTTCCTTTTAATCGATGTCCCATCGTTTCAATCATTTCATAATCATTTTTCTTTAAAAGATCTCTCATCAGGAAAACATCTTCTTTTTTTCTTTCTATAAACCCAGGAACGATTTCTTCTAAATCTTTTTCAACTTCAATTATTTTTTTCATCATATACTCTCTCTGAATTTTTTAAAAATATCTTTCATTTTATAATAAACATTATCA
>CALDHR010000059.1 GCA_937898585.1 uncultured Oligoflexia bacterium | reverse complement strand
CCTTTTTGTTAAACGTCTTCTTTTGGAAGATTTGAAACCAAATAATTTTTCAACAGAGATCTCTTCCCTTGATTCTAGTATTGCAAGCACAATGAAAGGACTTGAAGAATTAAAAGAAAAATTTAAGGACTCTCCTGAAAATCTAAAAAAACCACTTTTTCTATTTTCTCAAAAAAATTTTCTTCGCATGATAGGCGCTGATTTTCTTAATACTTATCGTTTGCTTTTTTTTCATCTTCTTGAATTAAAACATGACACTGATGATAAAGAACTCTTTGGAAAACTAAAAACAATTCTTGAACCCTATTTTTTTTCTATAAGTAACACCATCAAAGAAGTTGAAAATTGTTTTCCTACTTTAGAATCTTTCACTCATTTAACTGACACGGTAACACACATGATGGATACAGAGATGGAGTCGGAGGACAAAACCGAACAGTAAGATAATCTCCTTCCTCTTTATTAAAATCCATAATGAAAGGACAATCTTTTTTATCTTCTAAGAAATCTATCACAAACTCGTCGGCCCCTGCTCCTCCCCAAAGCACAACTTTCTGCCCATCGGCGTTTTTCCCTTTTCTTTCTTTCTTTTCATACCCCACAATAATTTTATCATTTCCTGGGCCACCCCAAATTTCTCGCGCGCGAAAATTGCCAATAAGCAAATCATCTTTTTCTGTTCCGTAAAGAATCCCTCCCTCTTCCTTATTTAAAGAGATTTTCTTGGCCACCCCCTCGACAATGACTTGATTGGCCGTTGTAGAAATACTTCCCGTGCTGGTGCACGTTCGCTCGATAGTGGTGCTGAGAACTGCGATAGATTGCGGTGAAGCATCTACCGTAATCGTGCAACTCCCCGTCGCCGCCAAATCTGCCGTCGTGCACGTATCCCCTGTGATAGAAAAATCAGTGGTATTGCTATTAGTGGCCGCACTACAGCCAGTGGCATTAAGTGTAGTGGCGTTATTAGTAAAGACAAAACCCTGCGTTCCTGCCGATGCTGGAACTGAAACAGTTCCAAAGTCATGTGTAAGAGGCGAGAGACTTACTGAGACACCTGTGGCCGTAATACTGGCCGTTGGCGTCCCTCCCACTGTGCATATTCGACTCAAGGTAGAACTTGCCGCGCCTGTCGCCGTTGGGTTGGTGCGAATAGTCACGGTGCATGTTCCGCCGCCAGAAGTCACATCACTAACTCCACAGGTATCGGCGGTAATAGTAAAATCGGTGGTATTAGTAAGAGAAGGCGCACTGCAATTGGTGGCATCGGCGTCACCTGAGTTTGTCAGCGTAATATCTGTGGTGGCCGAATTGACATTGATAAAGGCCTCGGAAAAATCATAACTACTAGGCCCAAAAGAAATATTAGGATAAAGCCCAAAAGTAGAAAGCCCTAACGCTGTTGTCGTGGTTGTTCCATTGCTCGTACAAGTTCGCGAAAGGGTGGCCGTCTTACTTCCCGTCGATTGGGGGATTGCTTCAACAGTGACAATGCACGATTGAGCGGCGTTAAGGGCGTTAGTAGAACAAGCATCACTAGTAATGGAAAAATCAGTGGCGTTGGAGAGTGATGGCGCACTGCACCCTGTAGCGTTGAGTACCGTAGAATTATTGGTGAAGGTAAAATTTTGAGTTCCTGCCGACTGCCCCACTAAAATTGGCCCAAAATTGTTGGTAAGAGGCAGCATCGTTACACTCACCCCCGTCATGGATAAATCAATACTTCCCGTTCCGCCAACCGTGCAAACGCGCGAAAGTGTCACAACGCCGACCGCCCCATCAGAAGGAGGGTTACCTTTCACCGTGATAGAGCAAGTTCCCAAAGCAAGCAAATCTGCTGTTCCACACGTGTCAGCTACAATAGAAAAATCTCCCGCTGTCAAAGAGGCCGCGGAGCAACCCGTTGCCGTGGCCGTTCCTGTATTAGTGAGCGTGAAGACAACATTGCTGCTATCTTTTAGAGTGAAGACTTCACCAAAATCATAAGTTGAACTACCAAAAGAAAGCGCAGCACTTGTTCCCGTGGCCGAAAGAGCAGAGCTAACTGTCGGCCCTGAAGTACAATCATAGAGCAGCCTCGCACTCTTACTCCCCGTCGTCGTCGGTGCAGCGGCCACAACGGCCTGACAACTTCCAGCGGCCGCCAATGTCGCTGAATCATCGCAAGTACTCAGACCCAAATCGAGAGAAAAATGCGCACTATCACTTCCCGTTAGACTCAGCGTACAAGAAGTGGCAGCAAGTGAGCTAGCGTTGCTAAAAGTAAATGTCTGATTGGCCGACGTTGTGGAAATTAAAACATTGGAAAAATCATAGCTGCCCTGATCAACGGCAACATTGACGGCCGTAGCGGCAAGAGTTGAAGAGACTGTTCCGCCTTGTGTGCAAGTTCGTGAAACAGTGGCCGCTTTTGCACCTGCTGTGAGAGGAGAGCTTTCCACAATAACAGTACAGCTTGAAGAGACGCCTATATCGCTAACGCCGCAAGTTCCCCCTGTAATGGTAAATTCGCTGCTATTTGCTCCACTCAAAACAGCGCTACTACAAGAAGTGGCCGCCGCCGTTCCAGAATTAGTGATGGTAAAAGTTTGCGTAGTGCTACTAGAGTTGATCCACACATCTGTAAAATCAAAGGAGGCCGGAAGCATGCCTAGATTTACATCAACTCCTGTCGCCGCTAAAGATGAAGTTATAGATGCCCCTCCGCCGCACGTATAAGAAACAGAGGCCGATTTGCCCACCGCCGAGGCGGGCGTGGCATTCACTAAAATTGTACAACTGGAACTTGCACTAAGAGTTCCCGCTCCACAAGTTCCTCCTACAATACTAAATTCTGCGCTATCGGCGCCAGCAAGAGCAGGCGCAGCACACAAAGTTGCATCAACGGAAGAGCTATTGCTAACAGTGATGGTGCTGCTACTAGAAGTATTGCCTACTAAAATATCGCCAAAGTCCACCGCCGCATTTGAATTACCAAGCTCCACTCCACTACTAGTAAGAGGGATAACGAGACTCCCGCCCACCACACACGAAAAGTTTAACGAAGCACTTTTTGATCCTGTCGTCGTTGGATCGCTTGTCACCAAAATAGTACAACTCTGTCCTTGAGTCAGTGTTGTTGCCGATGAGCAAGTTCCCCCCGTGATGACAAACTCTCCGCTATGGGTGCCCGTCAAAGAAGGGTTTGAACAACTAGAAATAGTGGCCGTCGTCGAATTGCTCACCGTAAAAGTTTCAGCGGTGCTACTTCCCGTCGTAAAAACATCGCCATAACTTTTTGATGTGGGTGACACAGCAATAGCGGCGGCATAAGAAGTAGCGGTAACGGGAATACTTAGTGCCCCTCCACTACCGCAACTATAGTTTAAAGTAGCGCTCAGCGACTTTGCTGTTGTAGGCGCTGCATTGACGACGATGGTACAAGTCTCGGCATCGCTCATGGTTCCATTGGATAAACAAGTGCTACTGGCATCCACAGAAAAAGAAGCGGCGTCTGTTCCTGTAAAAGTTGGATCACTACACAGAGTTGCTTCAACACCAGAAGCGTTAGTTACAGTAAGAGCAGAGGCCGATGTTGTTACATTTGTATAAATAGTTCCCATTTCAACAGTGCTGACCGAAGAGCTAAAATTAACACCTGCACCCGCAAGGGCCAACGTTACGCTTCTTCCCACTGAACATGTTCGCGTCAAAAGGGCCACCGTCGCCCCAACGGCCGTGGGAATACTTTTTAGCGAGATAGTGCAGCTTGCGCCCGCCGCCAAATCATCTGTTCCACACGTATCGTTTGATATGGTAAAAGAGGCGGCATCTGTCAGGGAAAGCTCTGCTGCCGAGCAACCACTGGCCGCTGTCTCTGTTGAATCATTGGTGATAACAAAATCTTGGGCCACGCTACTGCCATTAATAAGAACAGGATCAAAACTCAAGCTACTGCTAGAACGACTTAGCATGGTGGAGGCCTTTACAGACAACTCAACAATAATATCGCCGCCCTCTTCACAACTATAATAGAGCTTTCCAGTAAGAGTTCCACTTCTCGATGGTTTGCTGTAAACGGTGGCAATGCAAGTTCCATTTCCTTCAAAACTATCTTCGGGGCAACTGCTGCTACTGAGAAAAAAAACATTGCGTGGATTAAGAGACAGACCAATTTCTTTGCATCCTGTGGCGGCGGTGGAAGTTGTGTTTGTAATGGTCACTGTTTGAGAAGCGCTGGTGCTTTCCATCATCAAGCTTCCAAAATTCATGGAAGAGATGTCACTGCTTAATTCAGGATCAGGGGGAGGCGCAGCACGAGTGGCCGTCTTCGTGGAAGGTGCTTCACCGCAACCCACTAAAAAAAAGAGAATTAAAGAAAAGTAAAAACCGAATTTTATTCCACCCATGAAAGATGATGGTAAAAAAATTACACTTAACTGTATAGTAAAAAGAAAGGAGAAATTTCATCATGAATAGTTCTAACAAAAATAAAATTTTTCGCACACCTCACGGGGGGACTAATGCTGTCACGGAGCTTATTAATTCCCTTCCCCTTGATGAGCAAAAAAAAATGCTGAGCAAGATGAAAGAAATTGACCCTGATAGAACTGAGCTTATTGAAGCGATGCTGGTGGGGATTGACGATGTTGAGTTTTTTACTCAGGAGATGGTGCGCGAACTCACCAGCAAAGTGAGCATCGAACTTCTCGCCACCGCTCTCAAAAATCGCCCTCAACGAATTAAAGATCATCTTATGAATCATCTTTCAAAAAATAACCAACGTGACTTTCAAGAAATGCAACAAAGCAAAATGCTCCTCTCAAAAGTCATTGATGCTCAGATTAAAATAGTCGGGATTATTAAAGAACTCCTCAGTAAGGGAAAAGTTGTGATTAATAAAAAAAATGGAGACGAACTGGTTTAAGTTTTATCTCGAAAAGACCGAAATTCTTTTCATGAAAAATTTCATCATATCCACCTCCATCAATCTTTTAATGTTTTTTATTACTTCACCCATTTTCCCTAATTACAGCGCCACCATTGGGACAAAAATAGATACGAGTAAACTGGAAGTTGGAAGTATCGTGTTTTTAGAATCAAAAATGCCTTTTAGTCAACATCCCGGCGTTGTAGGAAATTGGGCCCAAAAAGCATCAAAGGCCTTTTCACGAAATAAATGGAAATTTGAAGAAGGATCAACCAATATGTCTCATACCCTTATGTATGTTGGAGAGGGAATGTTTTTTGATATTGGACAAGACTTTGGAGCTGCCTATTCAAGTAAAATGATCCCTCGCGATGATTTTCGCCTCGTAAGACTTTCTAAAAAAAATGACACTCACTTTCTTTCTATGTATCCTGATAAAGAACGCGAAGAAGCTGGAGATCTTTACAACTATCATTTTTTTAATAACAAAAATAAAGAAGTTGGCAAAGAGTCTGCTGCTCTCGCTAAACTCTTTGTCGAAAGATATCAACACAATAGAAAAAAGAAAAAAACCTTATTTGGTTATCGCCGCTCAGGGTACAATGCTCTTTCGGCCGCCTCATCGCTCTTTAGAAGTAATTCTTTTGAATCGCGAGCAGAGAACAACCTGCTTTCATCTACTGCTGATGCTATCATGTTAAAAAAATGCGCTAACTTTGTGCCTAATAGAAAATACTTTTGTTCTTCTATGGTGGCCAATATTCAACAAATGGCCGAAGTCATGATTTTATTGGAAAAAAAGAATGATCCTATTTTAAAAAGAACAATCAATTGCAAAAACCTGCCCCAAGCGAGAAAAAAAATTCTTGAAGAACTCAAGAAAAAAGAAAGTCTCTCTGCTAATCTTGACTTAAAAATCCATGCCGATACTGTCACTCCTGCGGGCCTTTATAGCTATTTCAAATATAGCAATGATAAATATGATCACAGTGCCACCCTCCGCTCTCCTAGAAAACCACGCCCCTCTCCTAAAAAAAAACATAGCGGAATAGGAAGAGAATATCTTATTAACCATCGAGGAAAAATTAAAAGAGTTGATATCCCACCAAAACCTAAATCACTTTTTGGACGTCTCAAAGACTACACAAGAGAAAAGAGAGATCTTTTCTATCAATACCTACAAGATATCTGCCAAGATAAAGTACAAGGTCTCAATCCTGTATTAATCTATCTAGCAAAACAAAAAAAGGCATCTCCTCAATGTCTTAAATTAAAAGACGCTGATAAAACTTGTCCTCGTAATATTGAAGAGGCCGAAACAAAAATGACAGTAGACAAAAAATGCTCTTCTCAAGAGAGGTCCACCTCCTCATGCGAGGAAGCTCTATTTGAAGTTATCTTAAGTTCGGCCCATGTAGATGCTCGAATGTTTGAACAAATTCTTCGCGGCGGCCATGTTCAAATTCAAGACAAGGGAAAAACTTATAAAAAATTAAAAAAAACGATGTTCTCTGATCTCTGTAAAAAAGAATCATCAAAAAGAAAATCATCACACAAGTCTTCGAGGCAACAATTTGGCCATCATGGAAAGTTTGCCGAGTGGCTTATTGGTTCAACAGAAGAAAGTAGTTGGTTTCAACTAGAGCGTAGCGCAGGGACAATAAACTTAGAAGGAATCAAGCATCTAGGTGATTTTTTTCTCTATAAGAAAACAGGAGACAATATTGGACCTGCGGGACGCAGCGTACATACTGACAAAAACCCTATGACATTTCAAAGAAAACGAAGACATTCAACTTCTCGATCTACTCAATCTGCACGCTAATTTTTTTTTTTCAAAAACCGACAAAGAGATAACTTGTTTTATTTACAGGAAGAGGAATACCTATGTCGCAAGGTCGGTTAAGGAAGAATCTTATGATCTTCTACTTTTTGGTCATCTCTATTTTTATTTCTTTTTATCTTAAAAATTTTTTAAGTTCATCAACTCAAATAAATAATCTCTTTCATTATCCCTACTACACAGCAATCTCCATTCTTATCAATATCTTCTTTCTTCTCAATTTGTTTAGCAACAAAAATATCACCTCTTCTTCCATTCAAAAAATCATCTCTTTTTTTATCATCTTCTTTATTTCTTTAAAACAATATCAAATATCACAGCTCTCTGAGTCTTATGATTCATTTATCAAGATTACTACGTTTTACTCTCTTCCTTCTATCTTTTTTATAAGCTCTGCTCTTATCCTTTGGTTTCACTCTCTTCTAAATTTTTTCTTAAAAGACAATGAAGTAAAAAAAGAATTAAATAACACTATCGCCATTATAACTCTTTCTTTAACAACGGGGTCTCTTTTCTACATCTTATCATCCCCATCCCCTCCTCTTTTTTTTATCCTTTTCAATATTAATATAATCCTCATATCTTTCTTCTTTTTTGACATTGAACTTCTTAAAGAAAAAAAATCTTTTATTAGCAATTTTGTAGTTTTTCTTATAATTGTTCTTTCTTTTAAAATTATCATAAAGAATAACAATGAATATAAAGATGATCTCATTAAAAAATCATCTCTGGCCAAAGAACACATTCTCAAAATAACAAAAGAAGAAGAGCACAGCATAAAAGAAATCATCTCTAAAGAAGATAGCTTCAGCAAAGAAAAATGGACAGAGGAAAATATTTTCAACAAAAAAAGTCCTCTTTTAATGGGAATTCTTGTATCTAAAAAGATCGATGGAAAAGAAGAAGTCTGGAGCTTATTTCAACGACCTGGTGTCTATCTAAAAAAAAATACAACGAATAATCATATAAAATTATCAACATCAAATAAAAAAGGAAATTATCTTTATAAGAAAATGAAATTTAAAAAAAACAGTGACATAACTTTTGTTTTAGATCTCCCCCTTGCTCTATCGGAAATAAAAAAAGAATACCTTATCAATCTCTACACGATGAAAGAAAACAATAAGTTCGAAAAAAAAATTCTTGAGCTATCACCCATCATCCTCTCTCTTTTTCATAAAAAATTTCTTGTCTCTCCTGCAAACATTCATTCATTTGAAATAAAATACTTTATTAATGAGATTTCAATCATTCTTCTAAGTTTCTTTTTTTCTCTTTTCTGGTCATTTTCAAGAAAATCTATAGCTCTTCTCAAGCAAAAAAATGATCTCATACAAAAAAACCATCAATTTCTCAACACAATATTAGAAAATATACCTTGTGGTATTTTCAAGACTGACGAAGAAGGAAATTGTAATTTTACTAATAAATTTTGGCATAAAATAACTGGAATAGATTTCAAAGAGGCCCTTAACCATGGCTGGGCGGAGGCCCTTTATAGAGAAGACAAAAATTTTGTTCTCAAAAAATGGGAAGAATACATCTTAGATAAAAAAGAATTCAATGAAGTCTATCGCTTTAAAAACGTGAAAAACAAAGAAATTTCCTATATCTCCTGCAAGGTTATCCCTCTCTATAATGAAGAAGAAAAAATCATTGGTCATTTAGGGATCATTAATAATCTCAACAAGCAAAAAGAAGATGAACTAAAAATAAAAGAAGAAAAAGATCTATTCAATAATATTATCGATAATCTTCCTATTGGTCTTTACTGCCGAGAAAATATTATGGGAGAAAACAAAATAACCATTTGGAACAAAAAATGCTTAGAAATTTTTGGTAGCTCTATTTATGAAATAAATTCAAAAAGCTCTCATAATCTTTCTCATGATATTGCCGAGCATCTTCTTAATCAAGAAAAAGAAGAAGATGAAGCAAATGAATATCAGATCGATAAGTCTCACGAATCAATTTATCTCAATGTTCCCTCAAACAATTATGGTGAGATTGCCATTAAAACAAAAAGACAAACTATTCATAAAAACAAGCAACGATCTATTAAAGTGGCCATTATTGAAGATATTACGACTGAATTAAAGAAAGAAAAATTCATGGAAGAACAAAAAATAAAACTCACTCATGCTGAACGCCTATCTTCTCTTGGGGAGCTCTCTGGTGGCATTGCTCATGAAATCAATAACTCCCTCACTGTTATTGACTTTAACAATAAAAAACTTATCTCTCTTAGCGCAAAAAAAGAAAATGATCCTCAAGCAATCGTTCATCTTGCCAAACAAAACTCTTCACAAATCATACGAATCACAAAAATCATTAAAGGTCTTAAGGCCTTTGCTAGAGACTCAAGCAATGATCCCTTTGAGCTATCAACATTAAAGCAAATAATTAATGAGTCTACAGATTTCTGTATTGATAAATTTTCAAAGTATAACGTGGAGCTTGAAATTACTCCCTATGATGAAAGCTTAGAAATTGAGTGTCGCCCCATTCAAATATCTCAAGTCATTTTAAATCTTCTCAATAACTCCTTTGATGCCATCTCTCAACTTGATAAAAAATGGGTGAATATTCAAGTCAAAGATAACAAAGAAGAAGACCTCGTTGAAATTATTATTACTGACTCAGGTTCTGGAATCTCGCCTGAGATGGCCGAAAAAATACTCACCCCCTTTTTCACAACAAAGACCGTGGGAAAAGGATCAGGAATGGGGCTTAGTCTCTCCCTTGGCATTATTAAATCACACAAAGGGGATCTCTTTTTAGATATGGCCTCACGAAACACCTCCTTTAAAATATTCCTCCCTAAAAAACAAAATCAAGGTCAAGAAGATGAAGAAAAAGGAAAAAGAAATGCTTAAAAAATCTATCCTTATTGTTGATGATGAAATAGGCATTACAGAGCCACTCTCCTACTTTTTTGACGATCAAGGCTGGGAACCCATTACTGCAAAAAATGGAGAAGAAGCGCTCCAAGTTCTACAAGATAAAACGATTACTGCTATTTTATCAGATGTTAGAATGCCTATTATGGACGGAATATCCCTTCTTGCTAAAGTGAGAGAAAATCCCTCTACCAAAGAAATCCCCTTTTATTTTATGACAGGTTATGCAAAAGAGAGTAAAGAAGAAATGATGAAACTGGGAGCAACACATATTTTTGATAAACCCTTTCAAATTGAGGAACTTCTAGAGGTCATCTTAAAAACTAAATAACCATACCTATTATCGAGGAATTTTTACGTGCTTTCCTTTTTCAAAAAAAATAACATTCTTCTTTTGAAGTCTTTGACTCTTCTTTGTCTTTTTTCTTATTTTTTTTTCTTTCATCCTCAGAATGAAATAGATGAAAAAACCTGGCGCCTTTTTGCTGTCTTTATTTGCACTATATTTGCCGTTATCTTTGAAATTGCTGAATCAGGTATCCTAGGACTTACGGCCATTACCTTTCTTTCTCTCTTTAAAATCACAACCATCTCTCAGGCCCTCTCCACTTATGCCAACCCCATCGTCTGGCTTATTTTCACGGCCTTCTTTATGGCCCGTGCCATTATTAAAACAGGACTTGGCAAAAGAATTGCCTACTTTTTTCTCGCCCACTTTGGCAAAGGCCCTCTTGGACTCTCTTATAGTATTTGCCTTACGGAACTTTTTCTCGCCCCTTTTATTCCCAGCAACACTGCTCGCGGTGCCGGCGTTGTCTTTCCCATCGTAGGGTCTATTGCAGATAATCTAGAAGAAAACCTTGGAGCAAAAGAAGGTGCTGCTTTCATCTCTTACCTCCACGCACTCTCTTTTCAAGTCAATATGATAACAAGTGCTCTCTTCCTCACTGCAATGGCCGGAAACCCTCTCGTCGTTGCCATGGCCGGAAAATTTGGTGTAGAAATCACTTGGATGGGGTGGCTCAAGGCCGCTTGTGTCCCAGGACTTATTTCCTTAATTTTGCTCCCCCATTTTTTGCGCAAAGTGCTTCCCTTTCATATAAAAAAAACAGACCTCTCTTCTAAGGCCAAAACAGAACTCAGGGAGATGGGATTATTCTCTCTTGATGAGAAAAAAACTCTTTTCATTTTTTTTGTCGTTATCGGTATTTGGATTTTTGGTCCTCAGTACGGCATTTCTGCCACTGAAGGCCCTCTTCTTGGTATTGTTTTAATGCTCTTTGGCCGCGTTCTTACATGGAATGATATTCTCAATGAAAAAGCGGCCTTTAATACCTTCCTCTGGTTTGCCCCTCTTCTCATGATGGCCAACTTACTTTGGGAGCAAGGAATGATGGATTGGTTTGGGAAAATTTGCGGAGAGCAGCTCGGTGATCTTCAGTGGCAATATCTCTTTATCGCGATGGGCCTTGTCTACTTTTTCTCTCATTACTTTTTTGCAAATACGACAGGACACATCTCCTCTATGTATCCACCCTTCTTGGCCATTTTAGTGGCCAAAGGAATCTCTCCACTCCTCGCCGCTCTCTCTTTGGCCTATTTTTCCTCTCTCTCGGCCTGCCTCACCCACTACGGAACAGGAACAGCACCCGTCTATTTTGCGGCCTCCAAGCAAAAACTCTCTACCTGGTTTAAAACAGGGCTGGCCATGAGTCTCTATCATCTCGCTATTTTTGGAGTCATTGGAGTCTATTGGTGGAAAATTATTGGCCTTTATTAACCTGAATTCGGAATTAAATATCCCTCCTAGGTAGTATCCACACCTCAGTTTGGTAGAAACGAGAAGTTCAAGGCGACAAAGAAGCTAGGAGCGAGTCGTATTTCCTATACGTCGCAGCGACGAGCGACTGTAGGAGACGAAGAAATTCGATGTTTATCCCAAACTGAGGTTTATTAACCTTTATTTTGTGGCCATTTGACAACTCTCTTCTCTAGAAAAGTAAAAAAGAGATGAAACATAATGGCCATCAGTGAAGCGGGAATTGTTCCCTCTAAAATCAGACCTGTATCATTAACCGTCAAACCTGTAACAATGGCCCTTCCCAAACCACCGGCCCCAATAAAGGCGGCAAGAGTCGCATTTCCCACATTAAAAACAGTAGAGAGTTTAATCCCTGACAAAATAGAAGGAAACGCCATCTTCAGTTGAACTTCAAAGAGCTGACTTTTTTTACTGGGAAGAGTTGCTTGGGCCACTTCGGCCAAAGAAGGATCAATAGAAATAAGCCCCGTATAAGTTGTGCGAATAATAGGTAAAAGAGCGTAGAGAAAAAGGGCCATAAGGGCCGTTTTCATTCCAAGACCCAGTAAGGGGATAAAAAAGCTCAAAAGGGCCAAAGAGGGAATTGTCTGAAGAAGCTCACCTGCCATTAAAATAAAACGCCCTATACGCGGGAAATAAAAGGCCAAGAGCCCAAAAGGAACCCCCAAAAAAATAGCGGCCAGGGTACTCACCATCACAAGATAAAAATGCTCTATCGTTAACGTCATAAGATCAAAACGAAATACAGAGCGATTTTCATCTCTTTTATCTTCTAACGTGTCCTCTAAAAAAGCAGAGGCCACTTCGTGAAATCCCCACTTTTTAATTTCAACTAAATAATTCATTTTTTGCATTAATTCATTAGTGATGGCATCTTCACACTCTTTGAAAACTTGCTTTATTTTTTCATTTTCGATAATCTCTTGGCGAAAAAGAATAAGAGGATCATAGCGAGGAAAGAAATTCTTATCATCTACAAGCAGAAGAAGATCACTATTTTGATAAAGTTTAGCATCCGTCGTATAAACCACTAAAATATCAATCTTGTTATGATCAATAGAAGAATAACCTAAACTATAACTAAATGTCTTAATCTCTCCAAAGGTAAAATCATAAAACCTTTCAACGGCCCTAATGCCATCTGCGCGGTTAGAAAATTCATAATTCATACCAATTCGCAGCTTTGAGGCATGATCTTTCAAATCTGACATTTTTTTTATATTTAATTTTTCTGCAATTTCTCGCTGAATCCCAAAGGAATAATTATTAGAAAAACCTAGTGTCCCACTCGTCGTAATACCTTCTTTTTCTAAAGAACTACGAATCTTTTTTAAGTTATTTAACTTCGGGTCTTTGAGAATATTATGAGAAATCGTCCCTGTATAATCTATATAA
>CALDHR010000058.1 GCA_937898585.1 uncultured Oligoflexia bacterium | reverse complement strand
CATCATTCAAGCGACCTTTATATTTCGCTTTCTTCTATTGCCCGCTTTGAAACAGGAAAAGGGAATATTTCTCTTCAAAATCTTCTTCTGATTATGAAAGCTTTAGGTATTGCAGATGAACTGAAAATTATTTTTAAAGATTTGGAATCATCTCCTGCTCTCCTTGCTCAAGGTAAATCGAAAAAAATAAAAAGACATGTTCGTAAGTCACAAAAAGAAAAGGTTAAACCATCTAGAACGGATAGAGACAAAAAATGGACATGGGGAGATGAAAATGAGTGATGTAACCCTTCTTGCAGAAGTCTATCTATGGGGAACATTAATTGGTTTTGTTTCTTGGGATGAAGAAAAAGAACTTTCATTTTTTGAATACCATAAAGATTTTATTGATCATGCTCCCGTGGATTTATCTCCCATAAAAATGCCACGATCAAAAGATATTTATTCTTTTCCTGAGTTAGCAAAAAGAACGTTTCATGGCCTTCCAGGAATGCTTGCAGACTCACTTCCTGACAAATTTGGGAATGCTCTTATTGATGTCTGGCTTGCAACACAAGGGAGAAAATCAAATTTTCTTAATCCTGTAGAAAGGCTTTGTTACGTGGGAAAACGTGGGATGGGTGCACTAGAGTTTAAACCAGCTAAATATAAAGGTCGCTTGAATGATGTTCCTCTGGAAATTCAAGAAATGGTGAAATTGGCATCAAGTATTTTAAGTAGCAAAGAAAATGTAACTGAAAATTTAAAAGATAAAGAAGATAAAAAATTAAAAGAGGCCCTTACTAATTTATTAGTTGTCGGGACATCTGCAGGAGGGGCAAGGGCAAAATGTATTATCGCTTACAATGAAAAAAATGGGGAGGTTCGTTCGGGACAAATTAAAACCACAAAAGATTTTTCTTATTGGCTCTTAAAACTTGATGGTGTTTCCAATAATCGAGATAAAGAGCTTGATGACTCTCAAGGTTATGGTCGAATTGAATATGCTTATTACTTAATGGCCAGAGACTCTGGTATTGAAATGATGGAATCGCGTTTATTGGAAGAAAATCATCGTGCTCATTTTATGACAAAACGATTCGATCGAACGAATGGAGGAAATAAACTTCACATGCAGTCTTTATGTGCTTTAGGACATTACGATTTTAATATGGCCGGTAGTTATAGTTATGAGCAAGCAATGGAGATGATTCGACTTATTGTAAAGACAGATGTAAAGCATGCGCTCGAGCAACTATTTCGTCGGGCGGTTTTTAATATTCTTGGAAGGAATCAAGATGATCATACAAAAAATATTGCTTTTCTTATGGATAGAAAAGGAAATTGGAGTCTCTCCCCTGCTTATGACATGACCTACAGCTATAATCCAAATGGAGATTGGACGAGCAAACATCAAATGAGCATTAATGGAAAAAGAGATGACTTTACAATTAATGATTTGATTGAACTTAGTGAAAAGGCCGACTTGAAAAAATCACAAGCATTAAAAATTATCAAAGAAATTGAACATGTTTTTGCTCAGTGGTCTTCGTATGCGATGAAGGGGAAGGTTTTCAATGAACATCAAATTGTCATTAAAAAAAATCTTAGGAAATTCATCAAAAATTTATATTAAAAATAAAAGTGCTGGCAGTGGTGCCAACGGTTTTAAAAGCTAAAGGCTTACCCACCATCTCAATCTGAGGTAGATAAAGTAAATATTTTTATAGGATAAATTTTATGAAAATAACAAAGTTACACAATGATGAAATTGATATCACTATTCCATTAGTAAAAACACTTCTTAAGTCACAATTTCCTCATTGGGCCCATTTTGATTTACAATTAATTCTCCCTGAAGGCACTGACAATGTCATGTACAAGCTAGGAAATGATCTCGTTGTCAGAATTCCTCGCACAGAATCTTCTTCACAAAATATTGCTAAAGAATGTGAATGGTTACCTAAGCTAGCACCTCAACTTTCTCTTCCAATACCATCTCCTACGGGAATTGGAAAAGCTTCAGCGCATTTTCCATACCCATGGCTTATTTGCGATTATCTGGAAGGAATAAATCTCAATACAGAAAGTAGTGAGAATTTTTTAAACGATGAATTGGCCGCTCGTGATTTAGGTCATTTTGTTCTTTCTATGCAAAATATTGATGCAAGTAATGTTCCTATTTGGAATCGAGGAATGCCTCTTAAAATGCGAGATGAAGTAACTAAAAAATGTATACCACAAATGAGTGAGTGGTATGATGTTAATCTTCTCGCTCAATTGTGGGAAAAATCTCTTGAGGCACCTGCTTGGAACGGTACAAATAAACTCACTCATGGTGATCTTCATGCTGGAAATTTACTTGTTAAAGATGGAAGAATAAGCGCCGTGGTGGATTTTGGTCTTCTTGGGGCCGGGGATCCTGCTGTAGATTTAATGGTGGCATGGGCCGTTCTCTCTAAAGAGACACGAGGAATTTTTCGCTCAATCGTAAAACCTGATGAAGCAACATGGTTGAGGGCCAAGGGCTGGGCCTTAACCATGGGAATTGTTGCTTATCCTTACTACAAAGATACAAACCCTGCTCTTGCGAAGGCCGCCAAAAGAGCTCTTGATGAAGTGTTGCTTGATGAAAAAATTAAATAAAACCTAAAATATCTCATATTAAGCTAAACGTATTAAATTATCCTCGTGCTATAAAATTTTATGATTATACCTCTTACCACTATTTCTTTTTTCCTATTTAGGGCCAACGTAAAAGAATATTTCTCTAGTTCAATTCATATGAATGAAAAAATCTTCTTTCACAAACTTCTCGTATATCATCTTCATATTTCTTAAAAAATTGAATTAACATCTCATTTTCGCAATAACGATTTACTCTCGCCTCAAAGGCCGAAACAACTAATTCTTTGCAATCTCTCGCTAAAGCAAGATCCATCTCTTTTCTACCCAAGGAGTCTTTCCTCGCCATCGCATCCATTCCCATAAAGAGGGCCCCAAAAGAAGGACAACCTTTTCTACTTGTTCCAATACTTAATCTTAAAGGATTCTTAAAGCTATGAAAATTTGGATTACATTTCTCCCAAGAAAAAAGAAGGCCTGGTGAAGAGAGAAATAAAACAAGAAGTGTAATAAACTTCGTCATAAAAAATCCATTTTTTAGCGTAGAAAATTTGCCGCCCACCAGTTAGGGAAACTTTTAAGCACGCCTTTTTCGCTATTTATTTTCTTCATTAAAGAAAAAACACTCGTTCCTTTAATTCCCACAAATTCCACCATTAAGCGGTCGCTTAAATCTACATCTCTTTTTAATGATAATTTGTATTTATTGGCAAAAGATTGAATTTCCTCTTTCTTGAATTTCTTTTTATCAAACTCTACTACAACGCCATCGAGTAAAACTTTAGCAGCACTACCATCTTTTCTCTCTGCAAACACTAAAAACTCTCCACTTTTACGCCTCTCACGTGAAGCTCCTCTTCCACCTGATCCGCCCTCTGAATCTAATGCAGAGTCAACTAAATGCATTTTCTTTTGCCAACCAACATGCTGAGCACGAATGGCCCTTATGTTTTGAGAAGAGTTATTTTCGTCTTCATTATTATCTTGATTGGCCTCATTACTCACAAATTTTGCCCGTTTTCCTTCAACCAGAAAAACAGAAAACTCTCGTCCATCTTCCACCCACTTATATTCTTTTGCCAAAACAGAGAAAGTCATTGCCGTCATAAGTATTAATATTTTCATTTTTACCGCCTTACCTTCCGTAAAATTTTAATTGCCAAGAATCAAATGTTCCCGTTGTCCCTGTTGCTAAATCTTTTACTGTCAATGTCCAGTTTCCATCGGCCGGCTCATCTAAAAAAGCGGCGGCCCCAAAAGTCCATTGCCCTCCCGAGACAGTGCAGGTTGAGACACCACTGGTATTTAAATCCAAACAAGTATGCTGTTCAGCGAGAGTTGCCGAGGTGGTATAACCACCACTACTTCGTGCTAGCGTGATAGTTAAATCCCCCCAGTTGGAATGAGTGATATCCACGACAACATCGACATATTCAATATTTGAAATTCCTGAGCTGGCCACAGTGATGGTATCCGATATCCCTGTTGCGCTGGCATCTGTAATGCTTGTTCCCACTGTTTGTGCAGAGCTTGGCGATGAATTTGTCAAAAGTGTGCTCGATCCCCCAACACTTGTAAAACTAGCGGCCATTGTCACAGCGGCACTCGCATCTGCTAAACCAAAACCATATTTTTCATTAAAGTTATAACCACCTGTCACTGTCGTGGCGCCGTTCTGAAACCATCCCGCATCAGTTGAATCAACTTGCCGGGCCGTTCGCGCTAAAATAATTTTTACATCACGCCAAGTAAGAGCGCTATTGGCCGCCACCACAAGAGCGGCAACACCTGAAACCATGGGAGCAGCAGCACTGGTTCCATTGAATGTATTGGTGTAAGCACGATCGCTATAATTTCCAACACTAGAACTGGTGTTGTAACCATTGTCTCCCGTCAAATCAGAAGTTGTAATAGCAGTACCACTATTTCCCTGCGAAGGAGCTGTTACCCACAAATTGGCCCCGTTTTCCGAATAAGTTGCTTTTGTCCCATCATCGCCCATGGCCGCCACAGAAATAACAGCATAGTGATTGGCAAGACCGTCATAATTTGAATTATCATAATTGTAAGTTCCACCATTTCCTGCGGCCCAAACATAAACGGCCCCAAGACCTGAGCGACCATTTGTCACTCCTGTCGTTAAGGCGGTGCGATAACTAGAGCTATCTAATAAATATTGCCCATACCCATCGGCCGGTCCCCAACTATTATTGGAAACATAGATGGCGGAAATATTATTGGTTAAAGCATCTACTGTTTGTGCGACAGTT
>CALDHR010000057.1 GCA_937898585.1 uncultured Oligoflexia bacterium | reverse complement strand
CAGTTGGCCCAAATGCACGCCCTTGTGGAAAAAGCTCAGAGATTGAATCTGCCGGCCTCAGTTTCCTTGAGGCCGGATGTGGATCCATTTTATTTTTAATATGTATTAATTTAGAATTTTAAAGTGACGTTAAAGTGAAGAGAGTAAGGGTTTTTGTGTGCTTGAGGAGTTGATCCTGTAAAAGCGTAATAGTCGCCAACAAACCATTGGCCAAAACCACCGTTGACATCAACTGATGGATTCCATTTATAGGTAAAATTCACATCAATCTCACTTCCCATCTTATCAGATTGTGAGGCCGCAGAAGGATAGAGAATATTGCGGTTGTGATCATAGCTCATCTGACCAGCACGTGCTGTTTTATGGGCCTTAGCATAGATAAAAGCAAAGTCCCAAATCCAGTTGCCAAGATCATACTGACCGTGGAGTTTTAAATAGCGCGTATTGTGGATGTAGCTATCAAAGACACTGTTGTTTGTTTTATCAGAGATGGCGCTGAGGTTATGGCGAAACATAAGATTGGCCACTTGATAATTGGGGTGAAGAAAAAGAGCATCAAAGTTTCCCGAATCGCCGCTTTCTCCTGTGACATGACCAAAGTCAACGCCAGCATTCCACTGATCGTTAATGGTATAAGTACTCTCTGCAATAACGCCGAGTCCTTTGTACTTGCTATTAGCACTGCTTGAAAGGGCATGACCTATGTCGCCACGGATAAGGGGAATTTCTACTTGAAACTCAAAAGGGCCAAAGGCCTTCTTAAAATAAAAGTCGGTGATTTTGACATTTGTGCCACCAAGACCAACACCGTTAGTGACGTTGCTATAGAGTTCATCATCGCTAGTGCGTGCGCCTTGATAAAAGACAGAAGCAGGAGAGGATTTTTTCCAACTTAAATGAATCCCAAGGGCCAGTGAGCGTTTGAAATTATCGTAGAGAAAAGTAAGGCCGTAAAATTTTGTCGATCGAGCTGAAGTGAGTTCTCCTGGATTTGAAGCATTGCCGTCAGATGAGGCGATGTACCAAAAAGGAGTGAAGAGAAAATTGCCTAATTTAATATTGGCGCTTACTCCATCGTGAATACTTGAAAAACGATCTGTTGGATTTTTGCCTTCATTAAAGATGGCCCCAAGACCGTAATGCATCGGTGCGCGGCCAATAATCCAAGTGGCCGTATCGGCGTAAAGCTCCATATACATTTTGGTGAGATAAAGGGTACTGCGCATGGAGTTTTGTAAATAGAGAGGTGCATTTGATTGATTGCTCCCTGCTTTTTTCACTTCACTGTCTTCTCCCCAGTGCTTAGAATTGCCGTAACCCACCGTCACTTCACTAAAGAAGCTGGCGGCATCATTGACGAGAACTTGCGGTTGGAGCTTTAAGAGGTGCGTATGAAAAGAGGCACTTTTCATTCCCAGTGTCGAAGGAGCAATGAATTCACCTGTCTCTGTCGTTGAGCTGCTGTTGTTGCCAAAAGCGGGATTGGTGTCATTGGTGGTGTGGCGATAGAAATGAATGTAATCATAACTGGAATTAAAAAATCCCGAAATACTTACAGGAGAGGATCCTGCGGCCGTTAGGGTGGAGAGCAAAAGAGCGGTCCATAATGTTTTTTTCATGGTTATTGGGTCCTTTAGTTCAACAAAATCGCTTAACTATAAGATAGGGCCATGTAACTGACAAGCTTTTGCTTGCAAAACCTATTTGGGCCGTGTATATGAACCCTACTTCTGTTACATCAAGGAAGTATTCCAAAAATCTCATTGGGGTGTCGACAAGCGGTAAGTCTGCAGATTTTGATTCTGCCATGCGTAGGTTCGAGTCCTACCACCCCAGCCATTTTTTTTCCAAGTGGCCTAAGGAGGGTTAAGGTGAAACGATTAGTCTTGGTTTCTGGGACATCTAACTACAAACTCTCTAAAAGCATTTCTGAATTTCTCGACGTTCCTTTAGTTAATCCTCAAGTTGTAAAGTTTGCCAATGGTGAAATTTACTGTTGCATTGAAAAAAATGTGCGTGGGGCCGATGTCTTTGTCATTCAGTCTACTTGTTCTAATGTCAACGATACGTTGATGGAACTTCTCATTATGATTGATGCCCTTAAGCGTGCTTCAGCTCAGAGTATTACGGCCGTTATTCCCCATTATGGTTATTCGCGGCAAGATCGCAAAGTGAGTCCCCGCACACCTATTTCGGCAAAGCTGGTTGCGGATCTTTTGACGGTAGCAGGGGCCACGCGAGTTGTGACGATGGATTTACATGCGGGACAGATTCAGGGATTTTTCAATATTCCCTTTGATAATATTTATTCTTCTCCTGTTATTTTAAAATATATTATGAATGAGATGCTTACAGAAAATACTGTTTGCGTCTCTCCTGACACAGGTGGTGTGGAGAGAGTTCGTCATTACGCAAAAAAGCTTGGCCGCGATATTGCCATGATTGATAAGCGTCGCATGGCCCCTAATGTAGCGCGGGCCATGAATATTGTAGGGGATGTTAAGGGAAAAGACGTTATCATTATCGACGATATGATTGATACAGCGGGAACGCTTATTGAAGCGGCAAAGGCCCTTAAAAATGCGGGGGCCGAGGCCATTCATGCTTGTGCGACACATGCTGTTTTTTCTCCTCCTGCTTTTGAGCGCATTTCAACATGTTCTGAGTTAACTTCTGTCATTGTTACGGATACGATTCCTTTATCGGTGGAATTTCAACAGCTTGCAAAAGTGAAAGTTCTTACAACAGCAGAAATTCTCGCGAAGGCCATTCACCGAACTTTTAACGATGACTCTGTGAGCAGTCTTTTTCTTTAGGATTTTTCTATGCCTCAAATAAAATTAGTGGTGGGGCTGGGTAATCCAGGCAGCGAATATGAAAAAACGCGCCACAATCTCGGTCAAATGGTCTTCGATGAAATCCCTCTTCAGTGGAATAAAAAATTTAAAGGAAGAGTGGCCAGTTGGCGAGCAAAAGATGATCTTGTCTATTTTCTTATTCCCGAAACTTATATGAATCTCAGTGGAGAGTCGGTACAGGCAGCGGCCAGTTTTTATAAAATTGATCCCGGCAATATTCTCGTGTTGCACGATGAATTAGATATTGATTTTGGCAAATTGATGTTGAAGAAGGGGGGCGGTTTTGCGGGACATAATGGTCTTAAATCTATTGGGGAGAAGCTGGGGACGGATGCTTTTTTGCGCATAAGATTAGGGATTGGGCGACCGGGGAAGGGGTCTTCCATGGGTGTTGCCGATTATGTTTTGCATCAGTTTAGTGAAGACGAAAAGGCCTTACTGCCCGATGTCTTGAAATTGGCCTCTATGGCCGTTATGAAACTGATAGAAGTTGGGTGGAGTAAGGCGGCATCACAAGTTACAAAATCTCTTTTAGTTGCAAATAAAAAATAATGAATGAAATTTAGCGAAGGATAATATTATGGCCCTCAATTGCGGCATCGTGGGACTTCCCAATGTGGGAAAATCAACTCTTTTTTCGGCCATCACGTCTACAAAGGCAGAAGCGGCCAATTATCCTTTTTGCACCATTGATCCCAATATGGGGATTGTGGATGTGCCCGATGATCGTCTTGAAAAGATTGCAAATATCGTTAAGCCTGAGCGCATTTTGCCTGCCTCTGTTGAGTTTGTAGATATTGCAGGGCTGGTAAAAGGTGCTAGTAAAGGCGAGGGTCTTGGCAATCAGTTTTTAGGTCATATTCGTCAGGTGGGAATTATCTGTCATGTGGTTCGTTGTTTTGAAGATGGTAATATTGTGCATGTCTCCGGCCGAATTGATCCTCTTGATGATATTCAAATTATTGAATATGAATTGGCCATCTCAGATTTAGAGACAGTGCAGAAACGTTTGTCTCAGATGGATAAACTCCTTAAGTCGCAAGACAAAGGCATTTTGCAGCGAGCGAAGGCCGCTAAACCAGTATTAGAAAAATTAGTCCCTTATCTTCAAGAAGGGCAGATGGCCCGTCTAGCGAATCTTGAGAAAGAAGAAATTGACGTTATTGCAGATTTGCATCTTTTGACACTCAAGCAACAGCTTTTTATCTGCAATGTTTCAGAAGAAGAGCTCTCTCGTGGCCTGAGAAATGATCACGTTAAAAGCGTTGAAGAGTATGCTGCAAAATCTCAAGCAAAAGTAGTAGTCATTTGTGCGCAGGTGGAAAAAGAAATCTCCGAGTTAGAATCCAAAGAAGAAAAAGCGGAGTTTATGGAATCAGTTGGTCTCGAAAAATCAGGGCTGACAAAATTAATTATGGCCGCTTATGAGCTTTTAGGACTTCGAACTTATTTTACGGCAGGTGTTAAAGAAGTGCGTGCCTGGACATTTCAAGAAGGGATGAAAGCGCCAGAGACGGCGGGAATTATCCATACGGATTTTGAAAAAGGTTTTATTAAGGCCGAAGTTTATAGTTCAAATGATCTCTTTGAGTTTGGCAGCGAAGCAAAAGTTAAAGAGAAGGGAAAGCTGCGTCTTGAGGGAAAAGAGTATGTGGTAAAAGACGGCGATGTGATGCACTTTCGTTTTAATACTTAAGCTAAAACAACTAAGGAAACTTGAATGTAATGGCATTCATGAGAGCACTTTCTTCGCCAATTTCTTTTTTCTTACTAATTTCAGGATCACTTAAAAGCTGATAGTAATAAATATTGCGAAAAATAAGCTGCACATAAAGACGCGTTTCATTATAGGGAATAGATTCAATCGTATGCAAAATAGATTCTTGCGAGAGAACTGAATTTATCCATTTTTGCAAATTTCCCTCCCCCGCATTATAGGCCGCTAAGGTATAGATAAGATTTCCTTCATATTTTTTATACAAATTTTGAATATACTTCACCCCAAGAGCGATGTTTTTTTCAGGAATAAAAAGATCATTTGTTTTAATTCGTCTATTGAGCGATTTCGCTGTTCGAGGCATTAATTGCATAAGACCGCGTGCCCCTGCATGGCTTTTGGCCCGAGGATTAAAAGCAGATTCTTGTCTAATGAGAGAGAGGACAAGAGGGACAGGAACAGAGGTGACATTTTTTTCAACAAGGTCTCGGTGGTTCTGAGGAAAAAGCATTTCAAGAGTATCGAGATTGAGATCTAATGTTTCTTTATCAATTTTGCGATAAGAATAGGTGAAATTTTCTAGATGAAAATGGGCCTGATGAAGAAACTGTGCCGTAAGGTACGTTTTGTATTTTTTAAATTCCTTTGCACTAAAAGAACTACCGAGTTCTTTTTGTAAAAAAAGCTTTTGCCTCGTGGCCGAGAGGATTTCTCTTTGCTCATGGCGGAGAAATTTTCGAGAATGAATAAGAGAGAGAATTTTCATCCTCTTCCAAGTCTTTTCTATTTGAGGAGAAAAAATAGGACGAGAAGTGATAAACTTTTGATTTTTTTCTAACTTCTTCTCAATAAAATCTTTAACTTCGTCGCTATTTTCTTCTCTTTTGTCCATAGAGCGCAACTGTTTAAGAGAGACAATGGCGTAATAAGAAAGAGGCCATTTTTCAATAATATCGTGATAAATTCCCTTCGCTTTACTTTCTTTTTTTAATTCTTGATAACTTATGGCCGTCCAAAAAAGAATCTTCTCCGTCCAACTATGAGGTTTATTCAAGAGGCGGTCATGGGCAAGGGTCGTGGCCTTTTTCCATTCTTTTTCTAAAATAAGATTCCAAAAAGAAAGAAAGTCGACAGTATAACGCTGAGAGGGTTTTGTGTGCAAATGAAGAACTTCAATGACTTTTTCAGCAAGAAAATAATGAGGGGCCCCTTGCAGATAGCGAGTGAGAAAAGTCAAAAGGATACTGGCCTTTTCGGGATTGATATTGTCTTTGACTTTTTTAAAATAATTAATAATGGCGTATGTCTTTTCTTCTAGCTCTTCTTTGCTTTTTTTATTTTTATCTAAATCTTTGCGAAGATCTGTTACCATTTTTCGAAGAGCTTGATATTCTTTTTTATTGAAAGATCTTTTTTGTTTTTTAGGATTTTCAAAGGAGAGAAGATCTTTTTTTATTCTTTTTTTGTAATAGCGCCTAGAAGAATAAAGGGCCCGAGAAAAAATTGTTTTTTTATGCTCATGGAAAAAGATATCTTTTTCAGCAAGTTCTTCCTTGTCCATTTTCTTATTTAAAGAGAGAAGATGGAAGAATTTTTTTACGCAAAAACGACGAATCTCTTTTTTGAAAGTGTCATAAAGAGCAAGGTTGCACTTTTTATTGAGAGTTGAAAAACTCTCTTGTTTATGGATATCTTTTAGATTTTCGGTTATTTTTTGATAGGAAGTAAAAAGATCTCCATGTTTATTGAGGTCTATAGATAAAAGATCTCGAGCAGTGTACGGTGCTCGATAGAGAGCATTTTCAAGAGAGAAAAATAATGTCTTTCCATATTGAATCTCTTCTTTTGTCGGATTAACTTTAAAAAGAGAATCCTCTTCTAAGGAAAAAGCATGTCCTCCTTGCCACTGAAGGAAAAAAGAGAAGATAAATACAAGAGATCTTTTTGAACGTGACAAGACATACCCCAATCTTTTAATTTTGACTTTGTTTAAATCTCTCTTGCATCGTATGTAGATCATGAGTGATGCGCAGTAAGACTTCTTTTTTGTCCTCAGGAACAATCATACAGATATTTTGCAGATAGGAATACACTTCGCTGAGATAAGCAAAATCACCATTATGATGATTTTGGAGAGTTTCCATCGCTTCATTAAAAGCAACTTCTAAATCTTCAAAATAATCACCCTTGCGGAATTTGAGCTTTTCTGGTGTTTTTCCTTCCTTTACCTTCTCTAAAACCATTTTTAATTTATAAAGAGGTCCTGCTATTTTATGACCCTGAAAAATTGAAATAATAAAAACAATACCAATAAAGACTAACTGATAAAGAGCAAGGGCCAATATAAGCTTAACTTTATTAATTTCAAGGGCCGCTATAATGGCCGGATCTGCCGTTTTATTAATAAGCCCGCCAATGAGATCATAGATAACAAAAGGATAGACGAGACTAGAGATAAAAATTAAGCTCACTACAAAAAAGCAAAACTTAATTTGAAACTTTGGATTGACAATATACACACTTCTAAACATGCAAGACCACCTTTGTGGAAGCAATTTTTACGGGCCGTTTTTCTTTTTTTATACCATTATAATATTCAAAAATGAAACGTCTGGTAAAGAGCACCCGATAATATAGCGTATCGAATTATTCGGGAATAACTTGAGGAAATTTTTTATGGCGGAAGATTTTTTATATTTATTGGAGCAGCAGTCCCTTTATCGCTTCACGGGAAGAATTAACCTTCTCTGGGGGAGTATGAGAAAAATGGAGGGGTATCTTTTGATGAAAGAGGGAAATCCTCAATTTTTTCTTTTTCAACAGGACAAAGGAATAAGGGGGCTTCTCAAATTTCTCTTACAAGGAGACTCTCTCAAAGATTTCTCTTTTGTGATGGAGCCTGAAATTTTTAATGAGAAAATAAAAAACATTGAAGAGTCCCTCAAAGAAATTAAAGACCTCTTTACACAGGCCCAAATTCAACATCTACAATATAAAGCAGAAAGACCACCCGATCACCTCTTTCTTAAAATTAAGCCTGCTTTTGTTTCTGGCAAAGAAGAGATTTTGCCCCCTGAATTTGACTTGTTGTGTATTCTCTCCGACTCAAGTATGGTAAAAGAAATTTATCAACAGTCCCCTTATTTTGAATTTGAAGTCACCAAGACCTTAATCAGTTTAAGAAAAAAAGGGGCGCTTGTCGTTTTGCAGCAGGAGAAGAGCTAACTCATGAAATCACAAAGACATAATGAAGGTGAACTCAGTGAGCTTCAGGTAAATATTGAAAAAGAGCTTCTAGAGAGTTTTTTTTTAATGAGTAAAAATGCAGGAATTCCCCTCAATGACCTTGTGGCCATTGCCATGAAACGCTTTCGTGCGGCCCATGCAGATTATGAAAAAAGTGAGCCCTCTTTTACTTAAAAAAAGAAGGCCCTCTTTTTATTTTCTTCTTACTTATTTTCCAAGAATCTTTTTGAATTCCTCTGTCATAAGAGGAACAACTTTAAAGAGATCACCCACAATGCCATAATCTGCTTTAGAGAAGATAGGCGCTTCAGGGTCTGTATTGACGGCCACAATAAACTTAGAAGTCCTCATTCCTGCAAGATGCTGAATGGCCCCTGAAATACCGCAAGCAATATAGAGGGTTGGTGAGACCGTTTTACCTGTTTGCCCCACCTGCATAGAAGGTGCCGCATAACCAGAATCTACTGCCGCGCGAGATGCTCCCACTGTGGCCCCTAAAACATCAGCAAGCTCGTTGAGAATTTTAAAATTCTCGGCATTCTTCATGGCCCGTCCACCCGAGACAATAATATTGGCCTCTGTAAGATCAAGCTTTTCTGAGGCACCTTTAATAACTTCTTTTACGACAGATTTTAAATCAGCAAGAGAGGCCGCTGTCTCTTTTAGTGTCCCGGCCGCAGCTGCAGGACTGCCATTAAGGCCAAGAGCATTAGGACGAATAGTGGCAAAGTGAGGGCGAGGTCCCGTCATTTCCACTTTCGCAAGACACTTTCCGGCAAAGAGAGGCTTAATGGCCGAAAGCTCTGTACCATTAACAGTTAAACTCGTTAGATCACTGGCCAATCCTGCATCACACTTTGTGGCAAGACGTGGGAAAAAATCTTTTCCCATGGAAGTAGCACCAGAAAAAACGAAGTCATATTTTCCCGCATCAATGACTTGCTTGAGAGCAAGAGCATAACCCTCAGGAGAATAGAGTTTCAATAAATCAGATTTCACTTGATGAACAGTACTTGCACCAAAAGTCGCTAATTCCTTAACTCCCTCTGCTTGCAGCTCCCCAACAACGGCCACTTCAAGAGTATGACCCGTTAAGTGACCCAGGATTTCTAAGGTAACGCGCTTGGCGTGACCATTTTGTGTTTCACTAAAAACTAATATATTGGCCATAAAAGAGATCCTTTTTTATCTTTTTTCAATACATAAATGATTAAACGGCCTTGGCCTCATTGTGAAGAAGTCCAACAACCTCGCTAACAACAGAAGCAGTTTTGCCATCATCCATGGCATCAAACTTTTTACCCGCTGCTTTTTCAGGAGGAAGATGAACCCCTTTGTAGACAACACGCGTATCGCTACTAGAAACGCCCACATCTTCTAACTTAAGTGTTGTTAGAGGTAGCTTCTTGGCCTTCATAATCCCAGGAAGAGAAGGATAGCGAGGTGTGTTAAGTCCTTTATTACAAGAGACGAGGGCCGGAAGAGCGACGTCATAGACCTCAATGCTTCCGCCTTCAATTTCACGTTTTACAGAGAGCGTACTGCCATTGAGTTCATGGGCCACAATAACACTAACGCTGGGAAGAGCTAACATTTCCGCAAGAATTTGAGGAACTTGAAGAGCATCGCTATCAATGGCCTGCTTTCCTGCATAAATAAGGTCAGCCTTTTTTCCCGATTTTTCAATAGCACCTTTGATGGCCTTCGCCGTGCTGTAAGAATCTAAATGATCTGGTGCTTCTACTAAAATAGCTTCATCAACACCCATCGCCATTGCTGTTCGTAGGGCCTCAGAGTCTTTGGTTCCACCGACGCGAATGGCCGTAATAGTGGTGTCAGGAACTTTGCTTTTTACGAGAACGGCCTGCTCAATAGCAAATTCATCATAGGGACTGATGATCCATTTAACACCTGTCGTTTCAATGTAACTTCCATCACTGGTGGGGACAATTTTTGTTTCTGTGTCGGGAACTTGGTTGACACAAATAAA
>CALDHR010000056.1 GCA_937898585.1 uncultured Oligoflexia bacterium | reverse complement strand
CTACGAAAATAAAAGAGACGAAAGAAGAGAAGAAGATGACTAAAATTGATATGCAAGAGTTCTTGACCACTAATTACAAGGTAGAAGATTTTCGTCATTTTAACTGGAGTGGGACCTTTCAAGACTACATCAATATCATCACAGAAAATCTGAAAGTAACGAGAAATGCTTTTCAGCGAATTTATGACATGGTGATGAGCTATGGAACATCAAATTATCAAGAATACAAAAAAGAAATAACTCGTTATCACTTCTTTGATGACCCTATTCGCAATGGACAAGATGCCGTTTTTGGTATTGATGTTCATCTTATGAAGTTAGTGAATTTTTTTAAGTCAGCTTCTTCTGGTTATGGAACAGAAAAAAGAATTCTTCTTCTTCATGGCCCCGTTGGTTCAGCAAAATCTTCTATATCTCGCTTAATTAAAAAAGGAATTGAGCACTACTCAAAAACAGATGAAGGTGTTCTCTATACTTATGAATGGGTTGATGATGAGGCCAGTGAAATTTTAGGTGGGCAGAAATTATTTCCTTCTCCTATGCACGAGGAGCCATTGAAACTTCTTCCTGTTGAAGTGCGAGAGCAATTCTTGCAAACTATTAATAAAGGAGCGAAAGGAGATGCGAAGATTAAAATTAAAGGCGAAGTCAATCCCGCTTGTCGCTATATTTTAAAGCAATATCTTCTTAAATATGATGGCGATTGGAATAAAGTTTTAAAGCACGTTCGCATTAAAAGATTAATTCTCTCTGAAAAAGATCGTCTAGGGATTGGAACATTTCAACCTAAAGATGAAAAAAATCAAGATTCAACAGAACTTACAGGTGATATCAATTACCGCAATATTGCCAAATATGGATCAGATTCAGATCCTCGTGCCTTTAATTTTGATGGAGAGTTTAATATTTCTAATCGAGGAATTGTTGAATTCATCGAGATGTTAAAATTAGATGTGGCCTTTTTGTATGATCTTTTAGGCGCCAGCCAAGAGCAATCCATCAAGCCTAAAAAATTCTCACAAACAGATATTGATTTAGTGATTTTAGGACACACCAACGAGCCTGAGTATAGAAAGCTGCAAAGCAATGAATTCATGGAGGCCTTGCGCGATAGAACTGTTAAAATTGATGTTCCTTATATTACACGCCTTGACCAAGAAGTAAGAATATATCAAAAAGATTTTAACAATAAGAAAATTCCCCATGTCCACATTGCTCCTCATACATTAGAAATGGCCTCTACTTGGGCCATCTTAACGCGACTTGAAGAGCCAAAAAAATCAGACTTAACAAAACTACAGAAATTAAAACTTTATTCAGGGAAAACTTTGCCCGGTTACAATGAAGAAAATGTGAAAGAACTTAGAAAAGAAGCAAACAGAGAAGGACTTGAGGGAATTTCTCCACGCTATATTCAAGATAAAATTTCGAATGCTCTTGTGAAAAATGGTGAGCTTGGTTGTCTAAATCCTTTTATGGTTTTTAATGAGCTAGAGACAGGATTAAAGCATCATGCTCTTGTCAACGGAACAGAGGTTTTAGAGCATTTTAAAGAGATGCTGGCAGTGGCCCGTCAAGAATATGAAGACATTGTGAAAAACGATGTGCAAAAGGCCATCAGTGTTGATGAACAGGCCATTCAAACTCTTTGTGCTAATTATATCGACAACGTCAAGGCCTATACGCAAAAAGAAAAAGTTCGCAATAAATATTCAAATCGTCTTGAAGAGGCCGATGAGCGTTTTATGCGTTCCATTGAAGAGAAAATTGATATTCCCGAATCGCGTAAAGATGATTTTAGACGCGAGATTATGAACTACATTGGTGCGCTTGCCATTGAAGGAAAGAATTTTGATTATAAGAAAAATGAACGACTTCACCGCGCCCTAGAGCTTAAACTTTTTGAAGATCAAAAAGATACCATTAAGCTTACAACTATTATTTCTAATGTTGTTGATAAGGCCACTCAAGAAAAAATTGAAGTGGTAAAATCACGCCTTATTAAAAACCAAGGTTATTGTGAAATTTGTGCCACTGATGCACTAAATTTTGTGGCCTCTATTTTTGCGAAAGGCGACAGCATTAAGAAGTAAAATAAGGAGCTATAGTGGATCATCCCATAAAGAGAGATCACGCCCGTTTTAGGAAAATTGTAAAAGGTAAGATTAGAGGTGGATTGAAAAAATACATCTCTAGTGGCCAGATGATTCTTCCCAAGGGAAATGGAAAATACTCTGTTCCTATGCCTCAAATTCAAACGCCGCACTTTCGCTTTGGTGAAAAGTCTCAAGGAGGCGTTGGTCAAGGAGAAGGCGAAGCAGGAGAGAGTGTTGATGGGCAACCAAAACCTGGTCAAGGAGAAGCAGGAGAAGGTGAAGGAAATAAAGAATTAGATGTAGAGCTGTCCTTAGAAGAGCTGGCACAGATTTTAGGAGAAGAACTCGAACTTCCTCGCATTGAGCCCAAAGGAAAAAATCAGATTGAGAGTGAAAAAAACCGCTATACTAGTATTGGAACAGTGGGGCCTGATTCACTTAAGCATTTTAAGAGAACTTACCGCGAGGCCCTAAAGAGGCAGGTGGTTCTAGGAACTTATGATGCGAAAAATCCCATCGTAGTTCCCATTCGTTCTGATTATCGCTATCGCTCTTCATCGGTGAAACAAGAATTTGAAAATTCTGCCGTTGTTATTTACATGATGGATGTTTCTGGCTCCATGGGGGATGAACAAAAAGAAATTGTGAGGACAGAATCTTTTTGGATTAATCTGTGGCTTAAATCACAATATAAAAATATTGAAGTTCGCTATATTATTCACGATGCTACGGCAAAAGAAGTTAATGAAGAGACTTTTTTTAAGACGCGTGAGAGTGGAGGAACTCTTATTTCTTCGGCCCTTAATCTTTGTAAAGAGATCATCAAAACAGATTACAACCCCAATGAATGGAATATTTATCCTTTTCATTTTTCAGACGGTGACAACTGGTCATCGGACGATACAAAAATTTGCCTCGATCTTTTAGATAAAGATATTTTGCCGGCCTCTAATGTTTTTTGTTATGGGCAAGTAGAAAGTCGTTATGGATCAGGACAATTCTACAAAGATCTAAGTGAAAAGTATGGCAAAGAAAATGATCGAGTCATTTTGAGTAAAATAAAGAACAAAGATGCCATCATCGATTCCATTAAAGAATTTTTAGGCAAGGGAAAATAGCTCATGCGAACCACTCCTATTTCTGATGAATTACTAAAAATTAAAAATAAAATTCTTCAAGATGCTATTGACTATGGTCTTGATTTTTATGAAGTTATCTTCGAAGTCTGCGATTACGACACCATTAATATCTTGGCCGCTCAGGGTGGTTTTCCTGCGCGATATCCCCATTGGCGTTTTGGCATGGATTACGATCAATTATCAAAAGGCTACTCTTATGGAATGCAGAAAATCTATGAGATGGTTATCAATACTGATCCTTGTTACGCTTACTTATTAAAGGCCAATCACCTTGTTGATCAAAAAATAGTCATGGCCCATGTTTATGGTCACGCAGATTTTTTTAAAAACAATGCTTGGTTTAAAGGAACAGATCGAAAAATGATGGATGTGATGGCCAATCATGGAACAAAGATTCGCCGTTATATGGAACTTTACGGACAAGAGTCTGTTGAGACTTTTATCGATTATGTTTTATCTCTTGAAAATCTCATCGATCCTTCTAATCTCTTTGAGACACAAGAAGTAAAGCGAGGGCGCGATAAAATTGAACAAGAATTTATCAAAGAGTCGGAGAGTGATCCTCTAGATGATGAGCGCAGTCGGGCGCTTAAGTCTTTTATGAAAAATAAAAAAAAGAGTCCAGAAGGAGAGGAATCACAAGAAGCAAAAGACAAGATAAGAGATCAGCAGAATGAAAAATTTCCTAAACATCCGGCCCGCGATATCATGGAGTTTCTTCTTCATCATGCACCTCTTAAAGAGGGGCAGGCCGATATTATGGCCATTTTACGTGAAGAGGCCTATTATTTTCTTCCTCAGCGCATGAGCAAAATTATGAATGAGGGATGGGCCAGCTATTGGCATTCTCGTATTATGACGGAGAGAGTTCTTGGTCCCAATGAAATTATTGATTTTGCTGATCATCATGCAGGGGTGATGCAAATGTCAAAAAAACAGATCAACCCTTATAAAATAGGAATAGAACTTTATCGCGATATTGAATTTCGCTGGAATACAGGGCGATTTGGAAAAGATTACAATGAATGTAACAATCTACGAGACAAAGATAATTGGAATACAAATCTGATGAAGGGAAAAGAGAAGATTTTTGAAGTAAGATCAACTCATAATGATATTGGCTTTATTGATGAATTTTTCACCCAGGAATTTTGTGAGAGGCAACAACTCTTTACTTATAAATATAACCCACGCAGTGGAAAATATGAAATTGATAACCGCGATTTTTTGGCCATTAAACAAAAACTTCTCTCACAGTTAACAAATTTTGGGCAACCCGTTATTGTTATTGAAGATGCCAACTACGCTAACCGAGGAGAGCTTTTGCTTCGCCATTCTCATTTTGGTGTAGATTTAGATTTAAGTTATGCCGCCGACACCCTTCGCAATATTTATAAAATCTGGAGGAGGCCCGTCAATATTGTTACTCGGTATGAGGAGAAGGAAGTTCTTTTTCATTTTGATGGAAAAGAAATGAAACCTTTACACTGATAGACTAATGAAGATAAAATTTCTCTCCCTTTTTTTTCTTAGCTTGATTTCTTTTTCTCTCTACTCCCTGCCTTCTTTTGAAACATGGATGAGTTCAAAAAAAGAGAGAGAGCTTGATGACGTTGAGAAAGAGATTGAACGTCTTTTTCGTACATCAGGATACATTAAATTCTGCCGAGATGGTTTTTCTTATTTGAAAGAAGAGATGGACGAAGATAGTTTTTCTTATTTTGTCATGAAGCTGGTCGGAGAGAAAAATGATAAATTAAAAGAAAATGATATTAAAGATATTATTGATGATTTATTAGACGGCCAAGGTGATAAAAGATTAAGGATGAGAGATATTATTTCTTTTGTTGCAGAGGAAGGAAATCAAGAGAGGTTAAGTTTTTTAATAAAAACATATCCAAGTATTATAGATTATCAAGATGTGATTTTTGAAGCGGCCAGATTTGAGCAGCAAGAAATTTTTGATGAATATAAAAACAAGGTTTCTTTGGATCGAATCTCTCTCTATATTAGACTGGATTTAAATAAAAGCAGGGTTGGTTTTGATGATTTTATGTCTCATCAAGATGAAGTACTTCAATTATTAGCAATGGTAGATTTATCTCGCTTAAGAAATACTTATTCTTCTTTTGCTCGATTTATTGGAAAAAACATAGATGAAGAAAACTATCAAAATATAACCAAAATGATTGCTAAAAAAAATGTTAACTTTTTTACGTCTCCTTATTTTCTTCCTCCTTATCTAAGAGCTCTTTTATCTAATCATAATCCAGAGAGTCTATTATTAGAGAGATGTAAGTTTTTTGTGAAATTACTAGGAGTAAATAATCTTTACAGAATATTAAATGTGATTATGAGTAAAAAATTGATCAATCATATTGTTTTTGAAGATGTTCTTCAGCTGAATAACTCAAGAGAGGATCGAATAGTTCAATTGTTCATTTCTGCAGTGGAAACTAAAAACAAAGAATTACTTGATGAAATAAAGAGACGAATGATAAGAGACTTTGGTGATTTGCAGAAATTAATAGCAAAGGCCTTAATAGTGAAAAAGGATATAAAAACGAACTACGATAAGTGGATGAGGGAATTAAATAAAAGACTTTATTCTTCTCTTTCCCTTTCTGATGGTCTTTTAGATTATGAAGACTGTGATGATAGTGATGATGAAAAAAGGAAGGAAAAAAAGAGAAGAAGAAAAGACTAATTCTTTTTTTTCTTCTTTTTACTTTTTTCTGCGAGCTTATGCTCCAACTTGTCTAATTCATCGAGAAAATGATCTTTTGATTTTTGGATAATAAAGGGAATTTGTGATGGATCTAAAAAGGCCATTTTCCCAATTTTTAAAGTAATACCTTCGATCTCAATATTGGGGACATAGGAGAGAAGTTCTTTGGGAAGAGAGTTGCGGCTGTTGAGGAGTCGATCAAAAATTTTTCCAAAGAGTGTCAGTTTTCCCAATATTTTGTGCTTCTTTTCACTAAAACGCATAAAAGACATTTCATCAAAGCGAACACCTAAATCAACATAGAAAATTTTTATTTTGCTAAAAGGATAATTTTCTTCATGCGTTTTTTCTAAGTGATATTTAATAACAGGCATAGCAAGGGGAATTTCCTCCGCAAACATTCCATCAACCCAGACTTTCTCATCACTTTTTTCAATACTTTCAACGGGAAAAATGAAGGGAATAGAAGAAGAAATAGAAATGGCCTTAACAGGATCTGCAGGCAAGATCATTTCTTTCATATATTCTTTAATATTTTTCTCTTCACTTAGAGCAAAGATTTTTTCACTTTTAATGTTGGTGGCCAAGCTAAAAAAAGGTATTTCTTTGAGAGAGTTATTTCTTTGAGCAATATATTGTGCATAAGCATCGATAAAAGTTTGATAAACTTCAGTTAGGCCAGAGGAAGAATTGAGAAGACCAAAGGATTTTTTGATTCCTTGCCCCGCAAGATAGATGGCCGTTTTTAATTTTGATTTTTTTGAAAAAAAATGGGGGAAGCGATCGTTATAAAAATCGTATCCTAAGTTTTCAATTTTTTCAGGTGGGATTCCGGCCGCGTAGAGGGCGCCAATGATGGCACCTCCTGAAGTACCCCATATCTCATCAATAGAATCTCTGACTTCTAAGATGTCGAGAATTTTTAGCAGAGTAGGAATGGCAAACATACGCAGACCACCGCTACCAAAACTTAAAATAACTTTGCTGTCTTTGTCGAGAAGCCATTCACGAATATGGTGATAACGTTTTTTATACTGGTCTGATGATTTTTCATGATAATTCACATGAACTTTAAACTGATAGTCTCTTTTTCCATTAGAAATATCCAGATGAAGAATATCTCGGTTTTTTATATTTTTTAATTTATTTCTCTTTTTCTCAATTTTTTCTTTTCCCCTTCCTAAGTACTCTAAAGAAAAGTCAGGGTAGAGATGAAAAAAAAGTTCAAGCTCGCTATGGAGATTTAAAGGGATTTCTTCATGAAGAGATCCTGCTGGGCCAGAATGTAATCTCTTTTTTAAATTAACCTCTTCTTCAATAGAAGGGGGGAGAAAGTGTTGGTGAATAACTTCTTTTTTTGCGAGATTATTTTTTATGATAATTTGAAAGGTATCATTGGTAAAATAAAAATAATGATCTTTTGACCAAATATTGAGATTCCTATTTTTTTTAAATAGATCGGGTGAATTATTTTTTTCTAATTTGTAATATTCTTTCATTGACTACTTTATTTAATTACTTTTACCTCTGTAATGGTTGTTGAGTATTTGTTCCAAATTTCAAACCAAGAAGATCTTGTTTTGAGTTCTACATAAGATTGAGACCTCATAGCATCTTCCAGGTAGAGGCATCCTGCTTCATCATAGATATTCATTTCGTTAATATTAGGTACATCAAAATCGTTGTAAATAGGCATTCCATCCTGAGTGTAACCAGTTACACGTCTTTCTTTTTTTAACCCACCAAGGTGAACCTCTGTGGTGCAAGTTGTCCCTAAAAAACCCCAGCGATTGACAGAGACAATTTTTCCTTGTTTTTTTCCTACCCCATAGCGTCCTTTTGTTTTACCTCTTTTGGCCTTAAAGTGAAGACCAAATTTTCTAAAAGATTTAGTTTGTCTAAATGAAGAAGTGGGGGCCTCTACGTTGAGGGCCATTTTATTTGATTCATGTATATGAAAAATATTTAAGGGGTGAAGGTATTTATATTTAATAATGATAGGTTTGCTGAGGTCTACTTTTTTTAAGTTCCGACGTGCTCTTTTACTTTTAAAAGAGACTTTCACTTCTTTAGGGACAAAGTTTTTCTTTTCTAAGTGGTCATCATTTTGAAATTCTCCCAGATAAAAGAGACTCTCATTTGTTTTAAAAATAAAACCTCTTTTTTCAAAATCTGAAATTTTCCCAATCATAATTCCTTGAGACCATATAGGGCCTTTTCCCGCACTTTGGATTTTTTTTCCTAGTTTAGAAGCAAGAATAGGTTGAGATAAAATGGCCACAACAATAAACAAGTATAAGTGTTTCATGAAAGATGTCCTCCCCTTTTTTTTCCTTATCGGTTATCTTGTGAGGGAACTTAATTTTTAAATTTAATTTATTGAATATTTGTTGTTTCAATAGAGTGAGAGATAAGGTAAAAAGAATTCATGAAACAATATCACGAATTAATGACATCTATTTTAGAGAGAGGAAGTCGAAAAGAAGATAGGACAGGGACGGGAACGCTGTCACTTTTTGGTCATTCAATGCGCTTTGATTTGAATGAGGGATTTCCTCTTGTAACCACCAAAAAAGTTCATCTGAAATCGATTATTTATGAACTTCTCTGGTTTATTAAGGGTGAGACAAATACCAAGTGGCTTAAGGAAAATAAAGTTTCCATCTGGGATGAGTGGGCCAATGAATCGGGAGATCTTGGACCTGTTTATGGTTCTCAGTGGAGGAGTTGGAAAGGGGCCGATGGTCGTGTTCACGATCAGCTTTCCGAAGTTATTTTTAACATTAAAAATAATCCTGACTCGCGTCGCCTCATTGTTTCTGCTTGGAATGTTGGGGAGCTTGAAGAGATGGCCCTCTTTCCTTGCCATGTTCTTTTTCAATTTTATGTGGCCGATGGAAAATTATCTTGTTCGCTCTATCAGCGAAGTGCCGACGTCTTTTTGGGAATGCCCTTTAATATTGCAAGTTATGCTCTTCTTACGATGATGGTGGCGCAAGTGACAAACCTCAAGTTGGGAGATTTTGTCTATTTTACAGGGGATACTCATCTCTATACCAATCATCTTGAGCAGGCAAAACTTCAGCTGACACGTGAATGCCGACCACTTCCACAGATGAAAATCAACCCAAAGGTAGATTGTCTTTTTGACTTCAACTTTGAAGACTTTGAACTTGCCAACTACGATCCCCATCCCCACATCAAAGCACCTGTGGCCATCTAATGACAAAGGCACAGAATGTTACCATCTCTGCCATTGTGGCCATTGGGAAACGTGGTCAAATTGGTCTTAACGGAGATCTTCCCTGGCGTCTTCCCTCAGATCTCAAATATTTTAAAAAAACCACTCTCCATTCATCTATTGTTATGGGAAGAAAAACTTTCGAATCTATTGGAGAAAGAACACTTCCAGACCGAGTTAATTTTATTCTCACTTCGCAGAAACAACAACAAAATCAAAAAGAAAAGTGTGACGCTGTTTTTTGTTCTTCTATCGAAGAAGTTTTGGAAAAAAACGAGAGTGAAAATCTTTTTATTTGTGGAGGAAGCGCCCTCTATCAATCAACATGTACGCTATTAGATTTTCTCTATTTAACACGTGTTGACTACGATGGTCCTGCAGACGCTTATTTTCCCATGGATATCCTTTCTTCTTTTGAGCTAATTTCTTGTGAAGAAAGAATGCGTTCTTCTAAAGATTCTCATAACTTTGCCTTTGAAGTCTATCGCCCCAAGAATAAGTAAAATTTACTCTTTCATGAAAAAGCTTTACTAAAGAGAGCTTCTTTATTTTTTCTTTATTTCTTCAATGACTCTTCTTTTCTTTGTTTAAGATGACGCTCAACAACGAAGAAGGATAAAGGAGAGCTGTCTATGCTTTTGCAAAAAAA
>CALDHR010000055.1 GCA_937898585.1 uncultured Oligoflexia bacterium | reverse complement strand
TGGCCGTAGAAGGATTTCTTTTTTTATTATAAAGATTTTCTATGAAAAAATATTATTTATTCCTTCTCTCTCTTTTTACTTCTCTTTCAATATTTTCTCAGTGCCTAGTGCATCCTTATACATTGAGATCATCATCACTCATGAATAAGGTGGCCCACGACGAAGAGATTATATACTTTGAAGTAGAACTTGTCGATCCAAGCAATTCTCTTGCAGCATTTCCTAAGAAAAGCTGGAATCGCGACTATGAAAAAGCGCACCTTCTTTTTGGCGATGTTTCAGGTGATGGGAAGGAAGAAATAAAATCTCTTTTATTGCGAAAGGCCCTTAAGCTACAACATAAACTTACTTATGAAAAAAACGGGTACTTTTACCCCAACTTTTATTTATGTGACGGTCCTTCTTTAATAGATCTTATTGAATCGGAGGCCTACTTAGAAGATGATCATTATTTTTCTTATTCCATCATAGAAGATGATTTTACAGGGAGATACCTGTGGCGATTTTCTCTTACTGATGAAAAAAGAGTTGGTTATGTTTCTAAGCATATTTTACATGCAGGGTTAAATTTAGAAGTTCTTTATTCAGGAGAATTTAGAATTAATGATAGCAAGACCATTCTCATTGATAACAATTCAGGAACTTATGCACCTGATGCTGATCTCATGCTAAGACTTATTGAACTCTTAAAAATAGATTTTCCTCTATTAGATATTCAGATGAATAAAGAGACTATGGTTGTGAAAAATAGCAAGAGAGGATAAATCAACGACAAGTTGAGAAGAAATTTCTTTAATGTGAGGTGTTTTTGTTATTGAAGAAAAAAGATCTCTTCCTCGGTGAAAATGTTCTAAGGCCAATTTCTCTTCTTTCATCTTTAATTTGACACCACAAGCACCAAGTTTAATAAGGCCCTTGAGAAAATCACTTTTTTCCCCTTTTCGCCCTTCTTGATTCCAACAAATTTCAAATAAAACATGAGATTCCCAGAAAAATTCATGATTGAGAAGATCAATTCCATAACAAAATGTTTCTGAAAAACAATTCTCTTCATCACTATTAAAAATTTTCTCTTCTTTTAATTCCTGCTGATTAAAGTGATGGCCGCCTTCTTTTTCTGGATGAGGTGTTAATCCTGGGATGTGAGTATAAGATGGAAATGGTAGCGTGGAAAAGCGATTTTTCATTTTCCTAATGTCCTAAATAGGCCCGTTTAATATCATCATTCTTAAGCAGATCTTTACTATCCCCTTGGAGGACTAATTCACCTGTCTCTAAGACATAGGCCCGATGAGCAATTTTTAAAGCACTAAAAGCATTTTGCTCTACCAAGAGAATTGTCTTTCCTGTTTTATTAATTTCTTTAATGGCCTTCATGATTTGATCTACAATAATAGGAGCAATTCCAAGAGAGGGTTCATCCAACAAGAGAAGTTCTGGCGCCGACATAATGGCCCTTGCAATGGCCAGCATCTGCTGCTCTCCACCAGAAAGTGTTCCAGCATACTGTTTTTTTCTCTCCTGAATTCGAGGGAAAAGAGTATATACATAATCAAAGTCTTGCTTGATGGAGGCCGAATCTGAGCGCAAAAAATGACCCATTTCTAAATTCTCTAGAACAGTAAGTTCGGGAAAGACCATTCTTCCCTCTGGAGATTGAGCAATACCGAGTTTTACTCTTTGGTGTGCTTTGACGTTTTTAATAGGTTTGTCTTTAAATAAAATCTCTCCGGAAGCGACAGGAAGTAATCCCGATATGGCCTTAAGAGTAGTTGTTTTACCTGCACCATTGGCCCCCAGAATAGTGACGATTTCACCTTTAAAGACTTTAATAGATAAGTTTTTAAGAGCGTGAATAGGACCGTAGTCGACACTCATGGATTTTAATTCAAGAAAGGGGGTATTTTCATTACTCATTTTTTAATCCTCTTCTAGTCCTCTTTTAGCCCTCTTCGACTCCAAGATAGGCCTCAATAACTTTAGGGTTATTTTGGATTTCTTTAGGTTCTCCGTGGGCCACAAGTTCCCCCTGGACCACAACGCTTACTTTTTCACAAATTGACATGACTAACTTCATATCATGTTCGATAAGGACAATGGCGATTTTAAATTCACGCCGGATAAAGGCAATGAGTTCTGTGAGGTCTTTTGTCTCTTGTGGGTTCATTCCCGCGGCCGGCTCATCAAGAAGGAGGATAGAGGGTTCTGTCGCTAGTGCACGGGCCATCTCTAATTTTCTCTGAAGACCATAAGGGAGATTCTTGGCCAAATAATAACGGTGCTCTTTTAAGTTGAAGACTTCTAACATTTTTTCTGTTTTTTCTTTAATTCTGTTTTCTGCTTCGCGGTATTTTTTAGTGCGAAAGATTGTTGAACACAGACTTGGGTGCATCCTCTGATGGCAGGCCAAGCGAATATTGTCAAAAGTCGAGAGATCCTTAAAAAGACGAATATTTTGAAAGGTTCGGGCCAGTCCGGCCTGTGCTACTTGATAGGTTTTTAACTCATTAATTTTCTGTCCCTTAAGAGCAATATCTCCGCTGGTTGGCGTATAAACGCCTGTCACCATATTAAAGATAGTGGTTTTTCCTGCACCATTAGGTCCAATAAGCCCAAGAAGCTCATTGTCATAAACTTGCATGGAAAAATTAGAGACGGCCGTTAATCCACCGAACTGCATTGTGATATTCTTAATATCAAGGATAGGTATTTTGTGATTCATCCAAAAAAATCCTTATTTATTTTGTGGGAAAATATAGCGAAAGATTCCCTTTTGAGGATCATACTTACCAAAGATTCCTTCAGGTCGCAGAATCATCATTAAAATGAGAAGCGTGGAGTAAATAACCATACGCCATTCGGCCATAGATTCATGAATAAGACGAAGCATTTCAGGCAAAAAGGTGAGAATAACGGCCCCTACAATAGGCCCGATAAGAGATCCCGATCCACCCAAGATCATCATGAGAAGAATAATAACACTCCACATAAATGAAAAGCCGTTGGGATGAAGAAACTGAACCGTATGAGCAAAGAGAGCACCGGCCATCCCTGCTA
>CALDHR010000054.1 GCA_937898585.1 uncultured Oligoflexia bacterium | reverse complement strand
CAAATCGAGAATAAAGATATTTCTTTAAATCAAATCGAGAATAAAGATATTTCTTTTTTTATTGGAAAAAATAATTTTTATGATTTGATTTTAGATAATCCAGCAAAAATGAGAGAAATGTTCGATACTTGTCGAGGAAAGATAAGAGAAGGATATTATAAACAAGTAATGAGAGAGATATTAACAAATCCTTCTTCTCAGTATGAAATGATTTACACTTTAGAGAAGAAAGAAGGAAAAATGAAAGCAAATAGTTTTTCTTTTATTGATTTTCCTGAGGATAATAACAGTGCTCATATTTCGCTTATTTGCTCAAATCCAGGATGGGGGACCTCAACATTGAGGACGTCTGAAAGATTGGGACGGAGAATGAATAAGCAAGTCATGAAGCTAGATGCCATTTCTAGTGCGAAAGGTTTTTATATAGACAAGATGAACTATAAAACCAGTTCAGAATCAGAAGAGTCTTCTTCACATGGTGGTGATGATGACTGCACTCCCTTAGTAAAGGGTATTAACGAAACCTTTGAAGATCTAGGAAGTGTTATTAGATCAATTCAATAAAAAACTGGCCTTGACTTTTTTGCTAAGAGAATTTTAAAGTATTAGCATTCTAAGAAAAAGGCCGTTTCTTGAAACCAATTATTGAAGTCAAAAATCTTACGAAATATTATGGTGCAAACCTCGCTCTCTCATCCATCGATTTAACTTTTTTGCAGCATCGCATTCACTGTGTTGTAGGGCCCAATGGGGCAGGAAAGACGACACTTTTTAAGTTATTGCTGGGGCTAACGGCGCCCAGTGAAGGAGAGGTTGTCTATTATGGAGGAGAGTTGAAGAGGGAAGTGGCGGTTTTATTTGACCATTTAACTCTTTATGAAAGCATGACGGTGGATGAATATTTGAATTTTATGCGCACCGTTAAAGGGGTGGAGAATCAAGAAAATCCTCTGGTGGAAAAAATCCTGAGTCCTTTGCCTCGCCACTCTTACTGCAAAGAACTCTCTCGTGGCCAAAAACAGCGCGTAAGCATTGCCGCGACACTTCTCAGTGATGAAGTGAAGCTTCTGATTCTCGACGAGCCCCTGACGGCACTAGACCCTCTTTCTTTAATGGAAGTGCGCGATCTCATTAAAGATTTAGGGCAGAGGGCCAGCATTATTCTCTCGGCCCATCAATTGCGCGAAGTAGAAGATATTTGCCAGGATGTCACCATTCTCAACAAAGGAAGTGTGCTTTTTAACGGTACTATGGAAGAGGTGTTGAGAGAAGGTCTGAACTGTCTTGAAGTGGAAGTCGCTTATTTAGGGGAGGAGAGTTCCCTGGACAATCTTTTGAGCAGAAAAGAAAAAGAAGAAAAAAGAGAAAGCAAAAAAAAGGGCCTTATCACTTATACGAAATTGCGCTTGCAATATGAAAAGAGCGAAAGTGAAAAAGGACAGGCGGCGCTGCTGAAAAAATTAGTGGAGGGCGGCCTGCAAGTGGTTTCTTTTAGGCCAGTAGAAAATGACTTAGAGCAAGTATTTAAAAGGTTAATGGGTTCAGGTTCATGAAAAAAATGTTAAAGGCACTCATATGGAAAGAGTATCACGCTATTTTTCGCACTCCTTTCTTCTATCTTCTTATGGGGATTTTTCTTTTTATTTTAGGGATGACTTTTTATAACTCCCTTTCTCTTTGGCAACAAAACCCCATGAATTCTCTTTCCGATGTAGTTCTTTATCCCTTTTGGGGAAACATGACTTTTATTTTTCTTTTTATCTTGCCGCTATTTACCATGCGCTCTGTTTCATGGGAGATGGGTAATGGTCAATTCGATCAGCTCTATTTTTCTCATGCGAAGTTGTATCAAATTGTTTTAGGTAAAGTCATTGGTTTGATGATGACGGTGCTGCCTTTTTTACTCATCTCTTTTCTCTTTCCGCTACTCATGTGGTGGTGGGGAGTCATCGATTTGGCCCTCATCTTAACGGGAGGGATGGGCGTGCTACTGAACTCTCTTTTTTTTATCTCGCTGGGCATTTTTATCTCCTCTCTGACAAAATCATCTTTGTTTGCCGGTGTAATTACTTTTTTTGCTTTTTTGTTTTTGCTGATGCTGAGCAATGCTTCAGTGATGGTACATGACGAGATGATTCTCTCGGTGCTGCGTTTTTTATCTCCCGTGAATCATTTGAGTGCTTTTAGTCGTGGGCTTATTCAGAGTTTTGATATTCTCTATTACGTGAGCTTCTCGGCGTATTTTCTCTATCTTTCAATGAGAAGGATTGAACTTTATTATGAATAAATTTATCTGGCCGATTATTTACTTTTGCTTTGTTTTGCTTTTACTTACTTTCTTTATGCTGTTTTTTACTTTTCCTGAAGAGAAAACACTTCTCACTTCTTTTGGGGTTTTTCTGTTTTCGTTTCTTCTTTTTATTGGGTATTGCAAGCGAGAGAAAATTCGCTCTCATGTTTTTCATCCTCTTTTTTTGAAGAGGTGGGGTGGGTTTATCACTGAGGGGTTTTTGTTTTTCTGTATTATCGCTCTTGTGCAATACCTTGCCTATAAGAATCCTCTCTCCTTTGATGCCACCGCTACGAAGAAAAATTCTCTCTCGGAAGTTTCGCGCAACATTGCTCAGGCCCTACCAAGTGATGTTAAAATGGAAGTTTTTGTGACAAAGAATGAGCGCGATAAATATGAGGATTTTCTCAATTTATACCGCGTGGAAAATAGTAAGATTGATATTGAGTATATCGACATCGATCTCAATGCGCCGCTGGCCAAAAAGTATAACGTCACTCAAAACGGTGTGATTTTTATTGTGCATGGAGAAAAGCGCTTTCGCGTTCTCAGTCCCAGCGAGCTAGAAGTCTCGCGCAATATGAAGAAAATTTTGCGCGAAGAAAAAGATATTATCTATTATATTACAGGGCATAGAGAGTTGAATCTTCACGATGAACAGCGAACGGGGGGAAGTTTTCTCAAGGGAATCATGCTTAATTCTTCCATTGAAATTCGCTTTTTGGATTTAAAAACAGAAGATTTTCCAAGTGATGCCAAAGTTGTTTTATTGTGGGGGCCGCGCGAAGGATTTTTAAAAAGTGAAACAGAAAAGATTCTCTCTTTTTTAGAGAGGCCCGAGAGTCGAATGCTTATGGCCTTTGATCCTGATTTTAATGCCCACAAGCTACAGTCTTTTTACGATGCCTTTGCTCCTCTCTATGGATTGAAGATGGTTAATTCCTTGGTGGTTGATTTTAAATCACAAATTCAAGGCTATGACGGAACAGTTCCCTTGGTGCGTGAATTTAATAAAGATCATTTTATTACGCGCAATTTTCAAGGGCAGGTTTTTTTTCCTTATGCCCTTATGCTGCAAATTGAAAACAGAGCAGATTGGACACCGCTCTTTGAGAGTAGCTCTTATCCATATTCTTGGGGAGAGATGAACTTTGGTGAAGTGGTGCTTAAAGAAATTGTCTATGATGAAGCAAGAGATATAAAAGGACCTATTGTCATGGGGGCGGCC
>CALDHR010000053.1 GCA_937898585.1 uncultured Oligoflexia bacterium | reverse complement strand
GAAAAATAGAAAAAACTTCATGAAAAACTCCTTCACTAATTCTCTTGATTGAGACAGCTGAAGAGTTCTCGGCAATTTTTTCCCTTGGCCTAAATGTATTAAAGAGCGAAGTTATATTCTTGAGTCATTTGTTGAAGTATGTCTGATGTTAAATAGCTGAAATTGCAGTTAAATTTTATTTTCTTTTCACTTAATGTCAGATCTTCTTTCAGGAGGATAGAGCTTTCAATAGGATACTGATTTAGTTTTATTTGTGGGATAATCCCTTCAATGACATTAATTTCAGCTAAATTATTTTCTAGATCTAATAAAGAGCATCGATAGGAGAAATCTTCTATTGTATTTTTCATTGAGTAATTTTTGAAGTAAGCAGCAACGCGATAGGGGCCATTTGAATTTTGTGTAATGCCAATTTTAAGAAACTCTAGATCGCTAATAGATGATAAAATATAATCTTTTTTATCATAAGATATTTCATGATCCTCTTCTCTTATTTTACAAAAGAAATAATAAGGTGTCTTTTTTTTTAGATAGAAAGAAAAAAAACTTAAAGATACTTTGCTTTCATAAGCATTTAAGGGTTCGAAGGAAGATCCAAATTTATCAATTTCAATTTTCCCCTTTTCATCTGAAGTTACGGTGCAGTTGATAGAAAAAGTTTTTCTATCTTTCTTTGTGTTATGAATGTTAAAAGTGGCCTCTATTTTTTGATTAACCTGAATAGACTCAACTCTTTTTCTTAGCTCTATAAATTGATTAATATTATCCTGAAAAGAAAATGTTACATTGTTAATTTTCACAAATTCATTGAAGCAATCTTCTTCTGCCAAAGCATCAATATCACCATCCATTCCACATGACTCAATAATATGAGAAAAATCTTCAACGATAGAGGTGCTGTTTGCCTTTCTTGTGGAAGTTCCTCCGCAGGAGTGAAGTAGTAAAAAAATTGCAAGAAAAGAAAGTGATCCTATCAACTTAAATCCATTTCCACTTCAAGGAAGATACGGACGTTATAAGAAAGATCAATAGATTGATAAAAGGCCTTAAATTCCTCTCTCACATTTGCTGCAAGTTTTTGGCTTCCTGTTCTTGTTCCATTACTGCTTCCCAAATCTGTAAGAAAAACTTTACACCCAAGATCATCAATTTCAATTTGAAGATGCTTTCGGCTAATACCGTCCTCATCTACCATGAAATCAGAGTCTTTAGCACGCCCTATGACGTAAACTCCCTTTTCTATTAATTGGTCAAAGAGAACTTTTTCACCAGAACGAATTGTCATTTTTACTTTCATAAATTCATTATAGATCGAGTCAGGGGCGATGAGTATGAGAGAGACTTTTTTTCCATAAAAGAAAACGGCGAATAATTGATTGCTCAATACGACCATTTTTACCTACTGGAACGGGAAGTCTGATCATAACGTTAATAATTTTAGGGTCTTGAATATTAAAAATAATACGAGGATAGATATAAGGGATATCAATTCCCTCTTTTTTGGCCATCTTTTCCATATGCCTTTTGGCATCGGCAAAGTAAGAGGCGCATTCGCTATTGGATATATCGAGAAGTTCTTTTTCACAGGCCTCCCAGTCTTCATTAACCCTTAGTGGAAGGGTGAAGGTGTGGAGCATATATTTATGAGAATAGGATTCATTGATAATGGGTTTCAGTAAAAAAAGTGAATTAGGGATTGTGATAGAGCGCCCTGTATATTGATGAGTTAATCTGCCTGGCCCAACTTCCAAAAGCGTTGTTGTTAAAAAGGTATTACTAATAACATCACCTCTTTGATGATCAATTTCAATTCTATCACCAACCTTAAAGAGATGATTTGAACTCTTAACAAGAGTTCCGAGAAAGCACATGACAAATTCTTTCGTTACAATCGCCAGGGCAGCAGCAAAGGCCACGAGAGAGATAGCAAAGTTTTGTAATTCTGAGGCCCAAATAATAATAAGGGAGATAAAAAAGAGAAGGGCGTGAATATTTTTGATCTGAACGATCCATTTCCTTCTTATCTCTAGATCAACATCACTTCCTGAGATTTTTCTAATAATAAAAAAACGCACAGAAGTTAGCAGGACAAAAGTAATGGCCGTACTTACAAGATGACGTAAAACTCCGGCCTCAAAGAGCATATTTTGAGTAATTTCCATCTGCTCATAATGGCCGAAGCAGCTTAAAGATACAAGCGTTTCGCAAAGTGCTTGAGCTTTCTTTCTTCTTCTTCAGCGTGAAAAAGAGAAAGTCTTGCCCAAGGAAGTCTTTCCAGTCTTTTAAACTCGATGACATCGCCTGATTCTTCGCAAACGCCGTATTCGCCTACTTCAATTTTTCTCAAGGCCAACTCAATTTCACGTAACCTCATTAGGTCTCGCTCACGAAGGCCTAAAGCATAGTTCTGCCCTAAAATCGATTGACCTAAGTCAACTTCATCAGAGAGATCTTCTTCTGAAACGTGTAAGTCTTGTAGAGAATTCGCCAGCTTGTTGAGAATACCAGATTTGTGTTCTAGTAGACGTTCTTTCTGACGATTAATGAAATCGGAAGTAAGTCCATATTCCATAGTAGGGCCCCCTCGAAAGATAAATATGTAAATGTTTGGAGAATAAAAATTTTACATAATTTAAAGGGTTCGACAAGAAAAAAACAAAATATTTTTCATTTAGCCTAAATTTTTTTCCTGAAATAGCTTTTTGACGCTTTCGTATGAGATGCTGCCAGGTAATTTTTTCCCAAAAGAGAGCTCTTTTAAGGCCTTTTCTCTCATTTTTTCAAAAACAGAGCTCTCCATAATCATTTCAATAGTATCTAATTTTAATTTTGACTCTAATTGCTGCTTCAAGCTCTCAGAAAGTGATGATTGAAAAAAAGAACTCTTCCAATAATCCTTCATACAATCTTGTAAAATGGCCCAGACCTCTCCCATTTTCTTTTTCTTAAGAGCATCCAACGTACTTAACAGCTGAACTTTGGGAATAAAATCATCACCAGAGCGCAAAATTTGGAGCGAACTTTGATATTGAGAGGCCGTTATAGATGCTTCCCCCTTACTTATTTCATCGGCCTTATGAACAATAATGTGATGAGCAAACTCTAAAATGCCTCGTTTAATTCCCTGGATAGCATCACCTTCATTTGGGCCAATTAGTAAAAGAAAAAAATCTACCATCCAGTAAAGATCAAATTCTGCTTGTCCAACTCCCACCGATTCAATAAAAACATAGTCATAACCTGCTGCCTTTAAGACAAGACTCATTTCTCTTACTCGTGGATGAACACCGCCCGTAAAACCAGAAAGGGCCACTGGTCGGATAAAAGAAAGATCTGAAGAGGCCAGCATCTGCATGCGAGTTTTATCACCTAAAACACTTCCACCAGAGCGAATACTACTGGGATCAACGGCAAGAACAGCAACTCTTAATTTTAAATCTTCTGTTAAGTGGTAACCGAGACCATCAATGAAAGTGCTTTTACCAACTCCTGGAGTTCCTGAAACACCGATAATTTTCCCACTCTTTTTTTCCAATGACTTCTCAAGAGAAGAAATAAGCTGACAAGAAAGATCTCTTTGCTCAATTCTGCGTCCTTCAATAAGAGAAAGGGCCCTTGAAATCCAAATCTTATCGTTCCTTTTTATGCCGGTAAGATAATCTTTAACAGAATAGAGCTTCATTTTTTAATCCTTTTTAATAAAAGATCGAGAAGCTCGATGGCCGCATCTGTAAGAACTGTTCCAGGTCCAAAGATAAGAGAAGCACCATTTGCTTTAAGTTCTGGATAATCCTGAGGAGGGACAACTCCTCCTACGATAATAAGAACTTCCTCTAAATCCACTTTTTTTAAAGCATCACGCAGAGACGGTGTAAAAGTTAAATGTCCGGCAGCAAGAGAGGAAAGACCTACAACATGAACGTGATTTTCTAAGGCCATGCGCGCCACATCTTCTGCACTTTGAAATAAAGGGCCAATATCAACATCAAAACCAAGATCGGCAAAAGAGGAGGCCACTACCTTTTGTCCGCGATCATGACCATCTTGTCCCATTTTGGCGAGGAGTAAGCGTGGTCTTCGTCCATCCTCTTTAATAAAAAGATCTACTTTCTCTTTAATAAGCGCTAGTTTTTTTTGATTTTCTTTTCGAAAGGTCTCCATCTCTTTTTCATCCCCTACATCGCGGTATTCTCGCAAATAAACCCCTGATATTGTTTGAACTTCCGCCTTATAACGACCAAAAACTTTTTCCATCGCCAGCGACATTTCTCCTACGGTGGCCAATGATTCGGCGGCATGAACACAAAGAGCTAGTAAATTATAATCTTTTTCATAGACACCTTCTCTGACTTTTTCTGCGGCCTTTGTAATCCGATCTAATGCTGCTTGAACTTTTTTTTCATCTCTTTCTTTTTTTAACTTATCTAATTTCTCTTTTTGTTTCTTTATGACTTCTGCATTATTAACTTTCAAAATAGGGATATCTTCCACTAAATCTTTTGAGTAGCAATGGCGGCCTCTTCAATTTTTAATTTTGGAATACCTTTCAAGAGGGCCTTGCTCATTCCTCCCATTTTTTCTATTTCCTTAAGATTCTCATAACTTTTTTCAGCAAGCTTATAAGTTTCTTCTTCAATAAAATCACTTCCCCCATAAGCATCGATAAAATCCGTAACACCTGACTCAAACTGTAGAAAAAGCTGCGTATTTCGGGCCAAGCGCGCAGAGAAGTCTGTAGGAAGGGCCAGGGCCTCATCTAAAGCATTTGTGTGAAGAGACTGAGTTTGACCATAGGTGGCGGCAAAGGCCTCCATGCAAGTTCTTACAACATTGTTGGCAACTCCTTTCGCTGTCAAAGACCACCCAGATGTTTGACAATGAGTTCTTAGTGAGAGGGATTTTTTATTTTGAGGATTAAATTGAGAAACGAGATGGGCCCATAAAACACGAGCGGCCCTCAATTTTGCAATTTCTTGATAATAATCCATCCCTATGGCAAAGAAAAAAGAAAGCCTTGGCGCAAAATCATCAATGGCCAGCCCATATTTTTTTCCTAACTTGAGGTATTCAAGTCCATTGGCAAGAGTGTATCCCAATTCTAAGTCTAGCGTGGCACCAGCTTCTTGCATATGGTAGCCTGAGATACTGATGCTGTTAAATTTTGGCATTTTCTCAGCTGTATAAGAAAAAATATGGCCTATAATATCGAGAGAATCTTCTGGTGGATAAATATAAGTATTTCTCACCATAAATTCTTTTAAAATATCATTTTGAATTGTCCCCGAGAGTTTATTTTCCGCAACTCCCTGCTTTTTTGCTGCGGCAATATAGAGCGCAAGAATCGGTAAAACAGCGCCGTTCATTGTCATGGAAACACTAACTTGATCCAAAGGGATTTCGTTAAAAAGAATATCCATGTCATAAAGAGAGTCAATGGCCACCCCTGCCATTCCTACATCACCTTGAACGAGAGGATGGTCTGAGTCATGACCTCGATGTGTTGCTAAATCAAAAGCAACAGAGAGACCTTTTTGTCCACTGGCCAAATTGCGCTTGTAAAAAGCATTACTCTCTTCTGCTGTAGAAAATCCTGCATATTGACGTATAGTCCAAGGGTTTGTTGTATACATACTAGGGTAAGGTCCTGCTAAAAAAGGAGGAATCCCTGGATAGAAAAAATCAGCAAAGGTGGGGTTATTTTTTTTCATGAGAGACTCCTAAAGCAATCCAAACTCTTTCCAGAAAATCTATAATATCAGAGCTTTGTTGAATATCTTCTCCATAAAGAAAACACTTATCGCTCTTTTCTTTTAAGTCTTTATTTTTCGAAAAAAGAATAAAAGAACTTTTTGATGAATAAAGTGGTTTAACGAGAGGAGTTATCTCTCCAAGCGTAAGAATATTTTTCACATAAGAGATTTCTTTGCGCCAATCACTTAATTCTCCATCAAAGAGAAGCTCTATTTCCACTTTCTTTCTATTCCAAAACTGTTTAAAGAGGTCTTGATAATGAGGATAAATAAAAGATTTCTCTTTTGACTGACCATAATAATAACTCTTTTCAGTTTCATTTAGAGAGTAAAGAGAACTTTTATTTTTTTTATCTTCTTCGATATTTGATGCAAATTGATTAATTCCCACCAAGGATTTTTTGCGACAACGCACTCGCTCTATTTCTTTTTCCCAATTATCATTGGCCAAAATTCGATAATCCTTCTCTTCTTTTTTATTGCTTTCTTCTACTAATTGGCCGAGCTTGTTTTTTACTTCTTCTAAGGCCCTCGATCCTGCTAAGCTCCCCTTTGCCAGGTTTCCTTCTTCATTTAAAACGGCATAAATATTTTTACTCATGGACCAACTTTCAAGATTAATTTCATTAGAAAGAAAATTAAAAGGAACTCCCGATACAAAATTGGCCTCACCTATGAAGGCAGAAGAAAAAACAGAAGTCTGTCGCAATAAATTATTCCAAGAATCTCGCTCATCAAAAGAGCGAATATTTGGCATGACATGTAAAAGATCACCCTCCGCGAAGTAATTTCTCCACAAAAGACATTTTGCAGCAGCAAGCAGTTGATGTTCTGGTAGCATCATGGTTGAAAGAAAAGAAACCTTTGGATGATTTTTCTTAACTCTTTTCCTTGCTTCCAGATGAAAGGACAAATCATCTTCCTCACTAAGGCCCAAACTATAGTAATGCCGACTATCAAAATGGCAGTGGAAAGGAATTTTTATTTCCTCTTTTAATAATTCTTCTTGCACCAGCAAAAAAATATTATTTAAATTACCTTTATATTCCTTTTCGTATAATTTATTTATTCTTTCAAGATGATCTTTTTTTTCACAAGAAAAATAAAAAAAATGATTTGAATTATTTTTAGCAAATGCCATCATTTCTTTATTTATGATATTAGAGTTAGGAAAAAAAAAGGATGACGTTGTGAGGCCTTTATCACTTTCAAGGAGGGTTTTTCCTTTCTCTAGCTCCTCGTATGGGTAAAAGGAGAGAAATTTTGTCTTCTCTCTTTTTTCTAGAAAATTATTCTTGGAGGTTAATTTCTTCTCATTACTAAAAGAAGATACTTTAAGTGTTGGAGTAAGGGGTTTTTCGAGGAGAGGCCCTTTTAACAACTTTTCCCATTTCTCCCTCGTTTGATCCTTCCCAAAAAGATGTTGAAGATTACTCATGACATCATTCATCTTTTTCCTCCCTTTATTATCTCATTAAAGTTATATATAAATAAGTATGACTATTCTTACTCTAATTTGGCCAAGTCTATTTTCATGAAACTAAAAAAAATCAAATATTTCCCCTATCACATTTTCAAAAAATCAGATGGAGAGAAGTCTTTTTTTATCCTCACCCTTATTACCGGAGTCCTTTCAGCTGTTGTTGCCTGGATGTTTGAAAAATCCATCAATGTTTTTTCTTATCTTACTTACAATCAAGGTGAGCAAGGCAATAGTTTTACAATTGATGGCTTTTTAGTTGGTAGCTTTTTTGTTCTCCTATCTGCTCTTCTTTCTCTTAAATATTTTATTGGAACAACTGGTTCAGGTGTTCCTCAAATAAAACTGGCCTTTATTATGAATAGGGGCAGGACAACGGTTAAGCAGTTTATCGGAAAATTTATTGTCTCAACTTTATCTCTTTCTTCAGGGATGTCCTTTGGTCGTGAGGGTCCCACTCTTTTTCTTACATCGGCGATTGGTTCTTTTTTAGGGCAGATGTTTACGCTCTCCTCTTCTAAAACGAAGGCCTTAATGGCCGTTGGAGCTTCAGGCGGTCTTGCTGCGGCCTTCAATACTCCCATTGCGGCTGTTATTTTTACTCTTGAAGAAATCATTGGTGACTTAAATACGAAGCTTTTAGGCTCTATTATTATTGCCTCCGTCATGGCCTCTATTACGGCCTGGCATCTTCATGGAAATCACCCTACTTTTTTTATGACAAATTTTCAGTTTAACGATGAAAGAGAATTATTTTACTATCTTCTTATCGCTATTCTTTGTGCAGTGATGGGTTCTTTTTGGGTTAAATCTGTTCTCTATCTCAAGACGGCCTATCAGCGATTTTTTCCTCGAGCAAAAATTCTCGTCATGTATCTAAGCTTTGTTATAACAGTTCTCATCTCCATTAGTATTCCTCAAGTTATTGGAGGAGGGCATCACGTTGTACAAGAGATTTTTTCTAACGAAATCCATACAACAACTCTTTTTGCTCTTATTTTTCTGGCCAAATTCTTCTGCAGTGCTCTTTGCTATAGCTCTGGGGCCAGTGGAGGACTTTTTGTCCCTACGCTCTGCATGGGGGCGATTTTAGGGGGTCTTGTGGGTTCTATTGGCCACGATCTTTCACCTGATTTTATTTCTCCTATAAGCTCTTACGCTGTTGTGGGAATGGGGGCCTTTTTCGCGGCCATTATACGAACTCCTTTCACCTCTATCGTTATGACTTTTGAGATGACTCATGACTACAAAGTAATTGTTCCTCTCATGGTTTCCAATATTGTCTCCTACCTTATTGCTGAAAGAGTTTACCCTGGGTCAGTCTATGAAAAAATATCGGCCCATCAAGGCATCCATCTTCCTTCTAAGAAAGAGAATGAGTTTTTTGAAAACAACACAGTTGAAGATATTATGAGAACAGAAAAAATATTTTTTGATGCTTCAGAGACAGTGCTTCAGGCAAAAGAAGAGCTTAAGGAAATGCCTTCCTCTACTTTCTGCATCCTAAAAAACAATAGACTCTTTGGTCTTCTCACTCGTGGTGATATTGTCCGCTCTCAAAATAAAAACGAAGAAGATGAAGAACTTCATGTAGAAGATATTTGTTCAAAAGATTTTATCACTATTTTTCCTGATCAGAATCTTATGATGGCCCTTCAGAAACTAAAACGATTCCATGTTTTTCAACTTATTGTTGTTGATCGACTTGATCCTCTGAATGTACTTGGTATTATCACTTCTGAAAGCATCATCCGCCACTTTGGAATTCACACACAAAAAGAACATGACTCTGAAGAAATTATTACTTAAGCTTCTGTGTAATTATTTTTTTCAATACAAACTTTTATTATAACTTCTTCACCAGTCATCTCACACTCAACATTCTTAAATATTTTCTTCATATTTAAAAATAATTCCCCCTCTTTTGCTTCTTCCAGAAAGTTAGAATTAGAACAAAGAGAAAGAGATGCTTTTGAGATGCTCTCTACTTTTAAGATTAAGTTATTTTTAAAAAGAGATTTATGTCTAATCTCAAATAAAATAATAAATGCGCTAAAAAGGTTGAATAGAAAATCAACGTCTGAAAAGATCAACTCATCATCCTCAATCTTGTTTTCAAAGGAATAAATAATTCCTGTTTTTGCAAAAGATGAAATAAAAAAAACATCTAACGCAGAGCTAAGGGATACAGAGGTGAAAGAACTCTTTCTTTCTAAAAAAACTTCCCCTAATTTTGAAAGTCCTTCAATCATTGTAATCTCTTTATTACTTGAATGATCAACACTATCTAAATGAGCGAAAATTTTTTCTTTATCAAGGAGATCTTTTTTTATCATCATACGAACTAAATATGTCTTTCCAATTATAATATTGAGAACATTATTAAAATCATGAATAAAAACAGAAAAAAATCGGTAAAAAAAAGAAAATTCCTCTTCACGCTTCATAAAAAAGTCCTTTTATTCTATTTCTAGCAATTTAAAGACCTTCTCTTTAAGAACTTCAACTTTTAAAGGTTTTGTCAAAATATTCTTAACACCTAATCCCAAGATTGATTTAATTCTATCCCCAGAAACATTTCCAGAACAAACAACTATTTTCTGAGGATTCGCCTTCTTCATTTTTATGAGATCTTCAATAAGTCCAACTCCATCTAGTTTAGGCATATCTAAATCCAACATAATAAAATCAAAATCTTGATTCATTATCTTAAACTTAGCATCAACGCCGTTGCTGCAGATAATAATTGATTTGAATACACCAAATCCTTCAAGATAGCCTTTCATAATTTCACAAAACTCAGGCTCATCATCCGCCACAATACTTGAGTATTTCCTAATCATTCTCCCCCCACCTACTTTTTAATTTCAGTCAATATTTTTTGAATAGAGACAGGTTTTTCAAAAAATCCATTGGCCCCATTTTTCATATAAATACTTGCCACTTCTTTTTCATAACCAGAAAAAAAATAAATTTTAGGCCTATTCTTTATAAAGATCTCATTGATACTTCTCAAAAGAAACATACCGTCTCCGTCTGGCATAGAAATATCTGAAAGAATAACATCAATTTTTTCTTTTTCTAAAATTTTCATAGCGCCATTTCCGCTTACGGCCTGCAAGCAAACAATGTCCTCATCTTCAAGATGAAAACTCTCCGCGAGAGAGCTTCTTAACTCATCTTCATCATCGACTATCAAAATTTTCAGAGTCATTGATTTTCCTATCTTTAAAGGCAAACTCATCAGCTCTTATGATAATTAGAACAACTGTATAAAAAAAGAGGGACTTTTATGCCGGCCAAGTGACTTCAAGGATGAAAAGAATAACCTTGCCCTCTATGGCCTTTGAAATGAAGGGGAAGCTTTGCATCTTCTTCAAAATATTTACGGAATCTTGAAACGAAAATATCAACTGTTCTTGTTCTGATACTGGCGCCAACTCCCCAAACTTCAGAGAGAAGCTCGCTTCTGTCAATAATTCGCCCAGGATTTGAAATAAAATAGGCCAGTAGTTTAGATTCAATTTCAGTCAAAAAGATCTCTCCTTTTGCAGTCACACACCTCCCCTCTCTTAGATAAATCTTATTACGAGAAAACTCAAAAAGATCTTTTTCTTCTGGTTCATCAAAAGATCTTCTCAATAAATTTTTCATGCGAAGTAAAAGCTCTTCTAAAACAAATGGTTTGGTAAGATAATCATCGACGCCTGCGCTAAGCCCCTTGATTTTGTCTTGAGAACTATTTTTGGCCGACAAAATAATAACAGGTGTCTTTTTATTTTGGCCGCGAATGAATAATAAAACATCACTTCCATCGCCATCAGAAAGCATAAGGTCAAGAATGACAAGATCAAAATCATCTGATTTTATAAGAGAAATGGCCTTTTTAACAGTTGAACAACTACAAACATCATAGTTTTCTCTCATAAAAGAAAAAATAAGTCCTTCGCGAAGATGTTCTTCATCTTCTACAAGAAGAACTTTATGCTTCTTATTTTTTAAAGGTAAGTTCAAATGTTGCTCCCTTTCCTCGTCCTTCAGAATAGGCCACTAAATTTGCTTTATGTATTTTTGCAACCTGAGAGCAAAGGTATAGGCCAAGCCCTGTTCCTTTCTTGCTCTGTTTAATTCCTGCCTCACCTCTATAAAACTTTGTAAATATTTTTTTTAAATCATTTTTATCAACACCAATTCCGTTATCTTTAAAAGAAAGAACTATCTTTCCTGAAATATTTCTCAGCGCAATAATAACTCTTCCCTTCGATTCTTTGGAGTAGTTAATAGCATTCTCCAAGATGTTCAA